>CAZYDY010000034.1:8755-10455 GCA_964646245.1 uncultured Sphaerobacteraceae bacterium | reverse complement strand
AGCCCAAGGATTCCTCCCGCGCGCCAATCCACTCCCGCAGAGCTGTTGATGTTGGCGCCGCTGAAGTTGGCGAACTCGGCAACGTTATAAGATAGCCCCCACTTCTCAACCTGCTCGAAGAAATCGCTGGCCAATCGAAGAAGCAGGAAGATGGGCTGTTCGATAAATGAGAGACCCAGCGCGCCGGCGATCCCTGCGGCATTCGATCGGAACGCGGTTGCCAACAGGAACGCAAGGGCCAGGTACGGCAGGTTGGTGTATCCCAACTCGAACGCATACACGAAACCGTCCCAAAGTACAGACATACTGAAGCCGGATGGCTCACCCACCACCATGGAGCCAATCATGAACAGCCCGGCAACTGCCAGCGTCAATGCTGCAATAAACAGCACGGAGTAAATCAGCAGCGCCAAATACTTCGCCGTAAGAAGGCTAACGCGCGATCGCGCCCGGGCCACAAGCGGCCGCAACGTATTCCAGCTGAACTCGTTGCCCATCATGCCCGCGGCAATAATAATCAACATCACCGAGCCAAAGAAGCCGACGGCCATTGAGATTCCGAAGTCGCTGAAGTTCGTGAATGTAGCCTGTTCACGGAGATCTCTGGATTCCTGCCCACTGGTCAGGAGGCCGGCAAGCACAAACCCACCGTAAATCAACGCAATAAGGGCCACAGAAATGACGAACAGGATCCAGCTTTGACTGCGTTTACGCAACCGGAACCATTCACTGGAGAGGAGATTAATCATAGATTGATCCTTCGAAATAGATATGTGTGGCTATACAGTGGAGCCTTCAGTAAGTTCCAGGAAGAGCGATTCCAGCGAGCTACGCTTCGGCGAGATTTCACCGGCGTAAATGCCCTCACCAACCAGGGCCCGGTTGATTTCCATGCCCAATTCGGGTTCGGCTACGGCGGTGAGCTTGTCCCCACTTACCGTTACCTGCTCTACACCTGGCACTCGCTGCATAATCGCCATCGCTGCTTCGAACTGATCGGGTGCAACCCGAACATCGACGTAGCCGCCGCGCTTCAGCAGGTCATCCACACTGCTTTCAGTGATCAACTCACCGCGACGAACAATCGCAACCCGATCACTCACCTGCTCCACCTCGTGCAGCATGTGGCTCGCCAGCAGCACACCATGTCCATCGGCCGCGAGGCGTGGGATGATCTCTCGGATCTCTCGCTGTCCGGCAGGATCAAGCCCGTTGGTCGGCTCATCCAAAATCACCAGTGCGGGATCCGTCAGCAACGTGCTGGCGATTCCAAGCCGCTGTTTCATACCCAGGCTGTAGCTCTTGAACTTGTCGCCGGCACGCTCGAAGAGATTCACGAGTTTCAACATGTCATCAACGCGTGAGTTAGAGACTCCACCGATCATCTTTGCGTGCGCAATGAGGTTATCGCGACCGCTCATGTACGGGTAGAACGCCGGATTCTCGATAATCGCCCCAACGTTCTCAGGAACAATATGCTGATTGCCATCCAGCTCTGTACCCATAATGGAGACAGTTCCGTCCGTGGGAGCAATCAAACCCAGCACCATACCAACGGTCGTGCTCTTGCCCGCACCATTCGGCCCGAGGAAGCCCATCACTTCACCTTGCCCAACCTTCAGGCTGAGGTCGTTGACGGCGGTAAAATCACCGAACTTCTTCGTGAGGTTGTTCAGTTCCAAAACCGGGCCGTTGCCATT
>CAZYDY010000034.1:0-8655 GCA_964646245.1 uncultured Sphaerobacteraceae bacterium | reverse complement strand
GGTTGTTGGTGGCGCTGTTGCCACGTGTGTTTCCATTTCGACTCCTGTTGGCGTATATACGCTCGTCACACTTTCACAAATTCTGCCCGAAACGTTTATCACGTCTTGCACAGCTCTGCGTCAGTTCTGTGAACTCGTGTTTCGGATAAGAAGATCGGACCGAAACCCTGCCCGTTTGATCGGCTAGCGAGAAACTCCCTCCATCTTGCCAATCTTGAACATTTCCGTGAACTTCGGTGTCTGGCCATACATCAGTACACCCACGCGGTACAGTCGGGCTGCAAGCAACAGCGCCAGCACAATTGCGATGAGAAGCCCGCCGATACTGACCGCGATCTCCCACGGCTCAGGGTTGCCCATTACCAGCCGAAGCATGGCGACGAATACCGAGGTGCCCGGGAAGAGATACGCAACGCGAGCAATGGTTCCGTCCGGATCGTTCAGGCTCATCAGCGCTGCGAAGTAACCGATCATCATCACGGTCATCATTGGCGCAATGGCCGTACCAACCTCTTCCTGGCGAGATACCAGCGAGCCAACTCCCGCATAAAGCGCACCAAACAGCAGGAAGCCGAGGATGAAGTACAGCAGGAACCAGCCCATGCTGGACCACGCAATCGCGCCAAGGTTGATATCGAAGAGTTGATCTTCCGGCACACCAAACAACGAACCGATTTGCGTCTGAAAGCTGGCGATAATCCCGGCGGTGAGGACGATAGGGATGAACTGCATGAGCGCAGTGATCATAATTCCGATCACCTTGCCCGCAAGCAGGTCACGCGGCGTGGCAGCGTTCACCATGATTTCCATGATGCGGCTGGCCTTCTCTTCCACCACGCCCTGGGCAATCCATTGGCCATACATCACCACAAAAATGAAGATCACGATAGTTGAGGCGTACGCGATAACGTAGTTCACGATATCGCCAATACCGTCCTCTTCACTCTCCGCCTCAGGATCCGCCTGTGTGATCTGCAACGCCGGTGCGGCGAAGACATCCGACACCTCGGATTGCGTCAATCCGGATTGCTCAATTGAATGCGACACTGAGAGCGAGCTGGAAGCCGCTATAAGAATTTGTGCAGTCGACGACTGTGGGTCACCCGATTCGGTCAGAATGGTGAAGGCGAGCTCCTCCCCTTCTGGCACGATCAGTACAACAGCATCGATATCACCGTTATCCAGTTGCGTACGGGCCTCTTCTTCCGTATCTACTTCAGCGAGACTCCAGGTTGTGTCCGAATCAGCAGTGAGTAACGCAACTGCAGCGTTAAGCCCGGTGCTGGCGTCCACATCTGTCGCGTTCACCACCGCTACATTGCGAACCGTGGGCCCATCATCGCTTGTGAATTTGGCGATAAACACCGGACTCATCGCAATCAGCGCCACGATCAGTACCTGAACGATCAAGCTCCACCTGTAACTGTTCATGGCGACCCGGGTTCGCACCTCGCGCCCCGCAATGAGTCGAATTCGTTTCCAATCAAACATTTTTCTACTCCTGTTAGCGGGTCACCGATTGCATGCGGCGAAGTCGGAAGATCTGCATAATGCCGGGCTTCTGACCGTACATCAGCACTGTGGTGCGATACACCTTGGCGGCAAGCATCATGGCCAGCACTGCGGTGATCGCCAGGATTCCGATGCTGAGCGCGATCTCGCCTGCTGAAGGATCACCCAGCAAAATGCGAGACAAGGCGGTGTACGGCGACGTCAACGGCACCAGGAAGAGCACCTTGGCGAATGTCGAATCCGGCAACGCCATAACTCCGTACGAGGCAAACAGGCCCACAACAATCAGGATGGTTACAGGTCCAACTGCCTGGTTCACTTCTTCCTGCCTGCTCACCATGGAGCCGGTAGCGGCGAAGAGCGCACCATACACGAAGTACCCAAGAACGAAGTAGACCAGGAATACCCACATAGCCTTGAAGGAAACTGCGGCCATATCGAAATCGAAGGTGGCAATCAGGTTGATATCCAGCAAGTCAGCAAGATGTGGCTGCAGCGCAAAGGCGAGTCCACCGGCGAGCAGCATTGGAATGAGCTGCACCAGCCCGGCAATGAGCACACCAATCACCTTACCCACCAGCAGGTCACGCGGCGTTGCGGCATTAACCATAATTTCCATCATGCGGCTGGCTTTTTCTTCCACCACACCCTGGGCAATCCAGGTGCCATACATCAGGAACATCACGTACGTGAGAATCAACCCGATATTTACAATGGCGAATAGCGGACCAGAGAAGTTCTCTGCAGGATCATTACTCTCGCCACCGAGGTCTTCAACGGAAATCGATGGCAATCCTACCAGCGCTTTTGCCTGGTCTGGCTCAACACCTGCCCGCTCCGCAGAGACTTCCACATTGGTTGTGAGCACAGCGCTCTGCACGCGTTGCGTGGTCACATCCAGAACCCCGCCGTCTCCTGTGATGATCTCGTACTGGAGTCGATCGTCTCCTTGCGTCACAACCACAGCAACCGATGCATCGCCGTCGTTTACAGACGTCCTGGCGGATTCTGCATCGCCATCGTGTGTTTGCACGGTCAGCTCAGCGAGACCCGGAATATCCATATCGCCGATCAGGTTTTGCTGCAGCCGATTCGCGAAATCTGCGTCGGCTTCATCTATCACCAACACGGTGCTGCCGCCGAGTGAATCGCCGGCGAAATAACTAATGGCCACCGGCGAGAGGCCCGCCAGCAAAGCGACAACCACCTGGATCGCGAGTGTCCAGCGGTACGCCTTCATCTTGAATCGTGTCGTCACCTCTCGCTTCGCAATGAGGCCGATTCGTCGAGCATCAAACATTGAAGAAACTCCTGCCTTCGGGCTCTACAGCACGCTCTCGGGAACAGCGAGTTCCTCATCGGTCGGTTGCAGGTCGGTTGGCATCTGGCGAACGAGATCGAGGAACACGTCGTTCAGGCTGGGATAGTCGATCTCGAACATGGTCACTGGCATATCGCGGTCAATCGCCGTGCGCAGAACGGAGCGGGCAGCATCCTCGTTTGGCACTGCGATTTCCACGTGATCGGCACGGCGATTCACGATTTGTGTCTCGGGAACGTCATTGACCCAGGCCAGTTCAGAATCGCCAGCCACCGCAAAGCGAAGATAGTGCTGACCAGTACTCTTGCGGACCTCGTCGACCGAGCCGCTGATAAGCAGGTTTCCGCGGTGAATGATGGCGACATCGGAACTGAGTTCCTGCGCATCGTTCAACTGGTGTGTCGAGAAAATAAGCGTTTTACCATTGCCAACCAGCTCGAAGAAGGCATCCTTCATCTGCTGGGCATTCACAGGGTCAAGACCCGAATACGGTTCATCCATGATCAGGATTTCGGGATCATGCAGCACTGCAGCCAGGAACTGGATCTTCTGCTGGTTACCCTTGGAGAGTGATTCCACCGTTTTGTGACGATTCTCCTCGACGTTGAATCGTTCCAGCCAGTGATCAATGCGCTGCTGCACATCGTTCTTTGTAGCGCCATACAACTGCCCGATAAACAGAAGTTGCTCTTCCACTTCCATCTTCGGGTAGAGTCCGCGCTCCTCCGGCAGGTAACCGAACCGGGCACGCTCCATGTCACGCGTCAGCGTGCCATTCCAGGTAATCTGGCCAGTATCGGGGCGGATAATATCCAAAATCATTCGCATGGTAGTCGTCTTCCCGGCACCATTGGTACCGAGGAATCCGAAAATAGTGCCATCATTCACCTTGAACGAAACGTCATTCACGGCCGTGAACTGGCCAAAGGTTTTGGTGATATTGCTGATATCTAGTGTCACTCTCGGTCCCCTTTTCCTGTGCGTTCTAATCTCGCGTTGAGTATTGTCGGCGTTCTTCGTCACTCGCTTGTTACGAACATTTGTCAATTTCTGGCAGTGTCAGCTGGAGATGCCCGCCCTCCTCGCTTCCTGATAACGATCCGGAGGGATTCCACCATGTCGACAGGCTGCGTACTGACAATCTCAATACCGAGTGACTCAATTTCACGACGGCTTGCCGAATGATTATTCGTGATTATCTGCACACCACCGTTCAATGTGCGTTCAACTTCGCCAGGCAACATTCGGTCTGGCTCCGTAGCCAGCCACATTCGCTGCCAACCTTCCAGCAGTTCGTCCTTGTCCCAGGTGCCTATGTGTTCACCGTTTTCCAGCACAATCACGACATCAGCAATACGCCGAACATCCTCCAGGTTATGAGTCGCCAGCAACATTGTGCGCTCATCACCTTCCATATAATCCGAGAAGCTCGCGAGCACATCCTGTCGGGCAAACGGATCGATACCGTCAGTTGGTTCATCGAAGAGCAACACATCGGGCTGTGATGCCAACGCGACACCCAACATGGCTCGTCTCTGGATTCCCTTACTGAGCTCGGAGAACTTCTTGTAAAGGTCCACGCCTTCCTGATGCTGCTGTGCCAGGCGAAGATCATATTTCGGATAGGTGCGACGATAGAGTTCGTTGATCTCTTGAACGCGCCAATCATCGTGGCCCAGCAGCGCTTCCGGTACGTATGCGACACGCGTGGCCTGTGAAGCATCATCTACCTGGAGTGGTGCCCCAAACCGTTCGATTGCACCACTATCGGGGTGAACCTGGCCCATGAGCATTCGGAAGAGGGTGGTCTTGCCAGATCCGTTCGGTCCAACCAGTGCATACACAAGTCCCGGTTCCAGATCAAGTGAGATCGGCCCCAGCTTAAATCCGGGAAGTGTGCGGGTGACATCGGTTACGCGTATGAGGGGCGTGTTCATGCCAGTTCCTCCTCATTGAGGATCGATTCAAGAATACGTTTCAGCCCAACACCATCAATGCCGGCCGCCCGGGCCTCGCTCACGGCGGTCCGAAGGGCTTCCTCCACGGGCGCAAGCCGATGCTGTTCCCGGAGTGTTTCGGATACGTCTGCCACTATGGTTCCTCGTCCCTGGAAAGTACGAATAAGCTCCTGCTGTTCGAGTTCCTGGTATGCCCGCCGGGTGGTAATCACACTGCAGCCGAGGCTGGTGGCCAACGCCCGAACACTCGGAAGCTGGAATCCCGCTTCCAACACCCCGGAAACAATCAGCTGCCGCAGTTGCGATTCAATCTGGTCATACAACGGCGTGCTGGATTGCAGCGAAATGGAAAGTGGCAGGTCTGCATTCGGCGAGGAGGTCATGTTGCGAACTCTCGATTGCGAAAGCCTCGCACCGCCAACACCGCGCCTCTCCACAAACCAATGGCTCCCAACACAACCCCGGCCAGCGCCAGTGCCCAGGGCGATTCGTTCGCAAGATCAACCGTGTGCCGATACGGACGGATGCCCGAGAAGATTTGCAGCAGAACCAACGCACCAACAACGATCAACACCAGGACGAAGTTGGCCTTTACCCATTCCCGCATGGAAAGCCAGAACTCCTGGATAAGTGCCAGGCCCGCTCCCACAAAGCCCAATCCAACCCAGAAGGTCGTCCAGGCCATGTAGCTCCCAAATGAATTCCACTCGGGCCCGAGGTACCAAAAAGGAAGGAACAGTACCGGTACATTAATCAAACCCGCTAGCAGCAAGGCGAGTACCCGCGCCGACACAATCACATCGAATCCAATTGGCAGGGAGTGCAGGAACACCTGATGCCGGGAAACGTCATTGTCTTGCTTCCAGGTCATGTACCGCGGTGAAAGCGAAGGCTGAATCACGATGAACATCAACACTGGCAGGGCGATCTCCACCCCAAGATTTTCATCGGCAGACAGAACCAACCCCATAAACGCAAAATAGATCGCCGAGAACACGTATGACGTCCAGTTGTCTCGTATCTGCCGGCCCGCGAGCCAGAGTGCGTTATTGAACTTCACTACCTTGCCTTCCGTTCCTGATCCGCACCGGTGTGCCTACTGTGCATAGTCTATATACACACTAGCACCGCGTCAAATTCCCGGTGCGGATGAACCAAAGAGCAAATTGCCCGATACTATATCCAGAACTAACCGCAACGCCGCGAACGTCAGAAAGGCCTGACCCCATGACTGAACCCGTTATTGCTCCATACGGAAGCTGGAAGTCTCCAATTACAGCCGAATCACTCACCGGAGCGGTGGTTTCTATCAAGGAACCAGGCTGTGATGGCGAGACGATCTACTGGCTGGAGGGCCGCCCGACAGAAAAGGGACGCTCCACACTCATCCGCCTGCACAACGGCGAGCAATCCGAGCTCACTCCCAACCCGTTCGATGTACGCAGCCGCGTCCACGAATACGGGGGCGGTTCCTGGACGGCGAAAGACGGTATCGTGCTGGCAAGCAACGGCACGGATAACCGCATTTACAGGATCGGCGAATCCGGCCCGGAACCAATCACGCCAGAAGGTCCCTGGCGCTATGCCGATCTGATGATCGATACACACCACAACCGCGTGATTGCCGTACGTGAAGACCACATGCTCGAAGGTATCGAGCCAATCAACACACTCGTGCAACTCGATCTCGATGGCCCCAACGAAGACGGCGGCAAGGTCATCATTAGCGGCACGGATTTCGTTGCCTCGCCTGCCCTTTCGTTTGATGGCACCCAACTCAGCTGGCTTCAGTGGAACCACCCGAACATGCCATGGGATGGCTGTGAGTTGTGGTACAGCGATGTCGGTGAAGACGGCAAGCTGACGAATATCCGCCACGTTGCCGGTGGAGTGAATGAGAGCATCGTCCGGCCACGCTGGAACAATACTGGCCTGCCGGTGTTCGCAAGCGATCGCACCGGCTACTGGCAGCTCTACGCCGACCGTGGAGACGCCGGAATCCTGCCGATCATGGAGCCCACCCAGGCCGAATTCGCTCAACCGCAATGGGTGTTTGGTATGAGCACCTGGGATTTCTCCGCCACTGGCCAGGTGGTCGCCGCCTGGAACCAGGATGGCGCCTGGAAGCTGGGCCGGCTGGATGTCGCCATGGAGCCCATCCACGAATTCGACCTTCCCTTCACCGACATCAGCAACGTGCAAATGCAGCAGGCAACCAACAAGGTACTCTTCCTCGGCTCATCGCCAACGGATATGGGTGGCCTGGTGTTGCTGGATATCATGTCCGGCGAATGGGAATACCTGCGCCAGGCCAGTACAGAAGAGATCGATCCTGCGTACATCTCGGTCCCGCAATCGATCAGCTGGCAAAGTGAGGGCGGCGCCACGGCATATGGCTTCTATTACCCACCAACAAACCCGGATTTCGCCGCACCCGAGAAAGATCTCCCACCGTTGATCGTGGAAAGCCACGGCGGCCCGACGTCACAGAGTAGCTCCGCCCTGAGCCTGAAACGTCAATTCTGGACCAGTCGCGGCTTCGCGATTCTGGATGTGAACTACGGCGGCAGCACCGGCTACGGTCGCGAGTACCGGAACCGTTTGCAAGGCAACTGGGGCATAGTCGATGTTGAAGATTGTGTCTCCGGTGCGGAGCACCTTGCCGATGAAGGACTGGTTGATCCCTCTCGCCTCGCCATTCGCGGCGGTAGCGCCGGCGGATTCACCACGCTTGCCGCACTCACCAGCACACAGGTGTTCGCAGTGGGTGTAAGCCGCTACGGCATCGGTGATCTGGAAGCACTGGCTACCGACACACACAAGTTCGAGAGTCGATACCTCGACGGCCTCGTCGGGCCCTACCCCGCCGCGAAAGATGTGTATATCGAGCGATCCCCCATCCACCATGTTGATCGGCTGGATAGCTCGATGCTCCTGCTACAAGGGATGGAAGATAAAGTCGTGCCGCCCAACCAGGCGACCACCATGGCCGAAGCCGTCCGACAAAAAGGCTTGCCAGTGGCTCATATCGAGTACGAAGGCGAAGGACACGGCTTCCGCTCCGCTGAAACAGTCCAGCACTCCACCCTGGCAGAACTGGCATTCTTCGGACGCGTATTCCGGTTCAAACCGGCAGACGAAGTACCAGACATCGAAATCGCGAACGCATAGCACAAACATTGGGGGCGGACCGGTCCGCCCCCAATGTTCTCGAATCTTACCCAGGCACTGAACTACCTAGGCGTGCGGCTTCAACACCACCTTGATGCAGCCATCTTCCTTGTGCTGGAATTTCTTGTACATCTCCGGCGCCTCTTCAAGGCCAACCGTGTGGGTGATCACGAACGACGGATCGATCTCGCCATTCTCGATCTTCTCCATAAGCGGCGCCATATAGCGTTGCATGTGGGTCTGGCCGGTTTTGATGGTGAGTCCCTTGTTCATCACTGTTCCAATTGGGAAGGTATCAACCATACCGATATAGGCACCAGGTATCGAGACCGTGCCGCTCTTGCGTACGGATTTGATCGCCTCTCGCAATACCTGCGGACGATCCTGCTCCAGCATTACCGCCTGCTTCACCCGATCCACAGCATGGATCGCCTTCTCCATCACTCCGCCAACGGCATGCGATTCAGTTCCCACCGCATCAATCGCGCTATCCGGTCCGCGCCCATTGGTCATTTCCATCAGCGTGTCGTAGACATTCTGCTTCGATGTGTCGATTATCTCGGCCCGGCCCTTGGTGCGGGCCATCTCGAGCCGCTCTGGCACGAAGTCAATCGCGATTACGCGCTCGGCCCCGAACATCCACGCGCTCTGGATGCAAAACTGGCCCACAGGTCCGCATCCCCAAACAGCCAC
>CAZYDY010000033.1:0-10515 GCA_964646245.1 uncultured Sphaerobacteraceae bacterium | reverse complement strand
CTGGTCGCCTGGATCATCCGGTCGAGACCATCGGCCGTAATCGCCATCGGCTTCTCAGTTATTACGTGCTTGCCGTGTTCAGCCGCAAGCACAACCTGGTCCGGATGAAGGCCGCTGGGCGTCGCGACGATCACCACATCAAGGTCGGCATTTGCGAGCATGTCCGGATAACTGGCGTAGTGTGTGCAACCGTATTTGGCTGCGAACTGCTGGCCGGCTTCTTCTCGTGGCTCTGCCACCGCAACGAGCGTTACAGAACTGATGTCTGCAAGAGCATCTGCGTGAATGGCCCCGATAGTGCCGGCACCACTAATACCTACCTTGAAATGTTGCGCCATGAGGCGAGCTCCCGGTGTCATCTATAGGCTATTCAGGTGGGCATCGTTGACCATCCACAGAATAGGCCAGAACGTGACAAACGAAAAGGGCAGGGATCGTGAAACCGTTTCGCCTAAAAGCATAAAGAGTATGTTAGGATGTATACGATGTAATCGATTGCAAGAAATTAGAGGGAAACGGCGCACCAATGCGAGATCGGTGCAATCGATTTCAACTTTTGTGTTGGCACACGATGCGTGTTGCCCAGACGCGTTTTACGAAAGGGAGCGAGTTGTGGTCAAGCCTATAGAGCACGAGATCGATCGACGCAGCCTTGTGGGAGCATCGGCAGCTGGTACTGCCGCGGCGTTAACCGGCCTCCACCTGGCCGGCAAGGGTGAGGCAGCGGCCTTCGCGCAAACGTCGAACCTGCCTACCCCTCGAGAGGAAACAGTGGTAATCGAGCAGATTGCCAACAACGTCTGGGATAGCTTCAACCCGTTCATCCCGAACGGTGAGGCCTATAACTATGGCACCGTGTCTGTGTGCCGGGAAATGCTCTTCTACGTCAATTTCCTTACCGGCGAAACCATTCCCTGGCTCGGTAAAGAGTGGTCATACAACGATGACTACACCGCCTGCACACTCACGATTCAGGACAACATCAACTGGAGTGATGGCGAGCCCTTCACTGCGCACGATATCGTTTTCTCACAGCAGATGTTGATCGATAACCCCAATCTCAACGGATCAGCAGGGTTACGAGAGTCGGTGGACACCATCACGGCCGATGACGACTACACGGTGACGTGGACCCTTCAGGAGCCTGATACCAGGTTCCACTATCGATTCCTCGCCGGCATCATTTCAGATGGCGTTCGCATTGTTCCCCAGCATATCTGGGAAGGCGAAGATCCTAACGAGTTCAAGGCCAACCCGCCAATTCAAACGGGTCCTTATGTGCTGAAGGAAGCCAGCGCGACCAAGCTGTATCACCTCTGGGAAAAGAACGAGAACTACTGGAATAAAGAGAATCTCGACCCCGAGCCACAGTATGTGCTTTACCGGCAATGGACCGAGATTGATACATCCGTCCAGGAGTTCATGGCGGGCAATATCGACGATTCCCACCGAATCGCACTGGATTACCTGAACCAGGAAGTCATTGCTTCGCAGACGGATGACTATTCCCGCTTTATCTTCAACGACCCGTGCCCTCGCGGATTCCATATCAACGTCGATTCCCCGACCGGGTTGTTCAAGACAGCCGAAGGTCGTTGGGCGATCTCTCATCTGATCGACCGGGACACCATTGGCACCACGATCTATCAGCCGCCAACAGTTCCCGCCACATATCCATGGGCCAGCTATGAAGGCTGGCAGGAATGGGCACCAGATGAGGTGATGGATCAATTCGATCCGACCTATCACCTTGACCGCGCCAACGAGTTGCTGGATCAACTCGGTGCTACCGAGCGCGATGGCGACGGAATCCGCATGCTGGATGGTCAGCCGCTCAAACTCAACATGATCTGTCCTACGGAAACAACCAACCCTGAGTACCAAATGGGCCTGACCCTGGTGAATACCGCCAAAGAGGCCGGGCTTGATATCGAATTGAAGGCGATGCCGGGTTCTGCTCACTGGGATGCGTTTGACAACGGTGAGTACGACATTAGTGCTCACTGGATCTGCGGTATGCAGTTCGATCCCGTGCAGCTGTGGAACTGGTTCCACAGCGAGAACTATTTCCCGGTCGGTGAGCGCACAAACCGTGGCAACGCAGTGCGGTTCGTTGATCCTGAGTTCGATGCACTTGTAGATGAGTTGCGCACACTCGATCCGGACGACGAAGCAAATAAACCAGTGTTCAATGCCGCGCTCGAGAAGTTCATGCAGGAATCACCAAGCATAGCCTCGGTGCAGCAGATCTTCCCGGTGTTCTTCGGAACGTCGGTTTGGGAAGGCTGGCCCACCGAGGAGGATCCATACGCAGTGCCAACAAGCTGGTGGGGACACTACATGTTCGTCATCGGTGGATTGCGCAGGGCCGGATCCTAACCCACATTGTTCCGTTGCTTCGATTCGTGAACGGATGAACCCAAGGGGCGCGGCGGTAAGTCGCGCCCTTTGGCACACACATCCTGGAGGGGTTCATGGAAGTAGGCGTGGAGAGGCTGAAGTCTCTTGAACAGACTGAAGGCGAAACTCCAGAATCGCAGACCAAAACCAGGCGAGGATTGTCACCAACTGCTGCATACATGCTGCGGCGATTGGGACTCTTCATCATCACATTATGGGGATCATTAACAGCGTCATTTTTCTTCTTTCGGTTACTTCCCGGTGACCCGATTCGTGCGTACGTCGGCCAGTTGCAGCAACGTGGCAATATCACCACGTTCACAACCGACGAAGAGATGATTCAGCATTACCAGCGAGAATTTGGGCTGGATGGATCACTGCTGAATCAGTACATCAACTATTTTCGCCGACTGTTTCTTGAGTTCGATCTCGGCCCATCGGTATTGAGCTATCCAACGCCAGCAGTCGATTTGATCGCCCGGGCATTGCCATGGACCGTGGGGCTTATCGGTGTTGCCACAATCGTGGGCTGGCTGATCGGAATGGCGCTCGGCACAATCATCGGCTGGAGCCGGCAAAAGTCCTGGGCCGAAGTTGTGACCAACGGGGCACTTGGGTTCGCCCACCTGCCGGCCTATTTTGTGGCGCTCTTCCTGATCATCTTCTTCTCCTATCGATGGCAAGTGCTGCCATCCAGCGGAGCGTTTGATACCAGCATGAACCCGGAATGGTCGCTCTCCTTTGTTGGGAGCGTGATCAAGTACGGCACCCTGCCGGTGCTGGCGACCGTGATTGTCGCCGTAGCGAACTGGATGCTGAGTACACGCGCACTCGTGGTGAGCATTTTGGGTGAGGACTACCTGACGTTTGCGGGTGCGAAGGGCTTGACCCCGCGCCGAATCCTCACTGCCTATGTACTGCGGAACGCATGGCTGCCACAAATCGCTGCGCTTGGTATGGCGCTGGGTGGAGTGGTAAGCGGCAATGTGCTGATTGAGCGTCTGTTCCGCTACCCGGGAGTAGGTAACCTGCTCATCGATTCCGTGCTGATCAAGGATGTAAATACCGCGATGGCTGTCGTAACAATGCTGATTGTGTTGGTTCTCACCATCAATCTGCTGATCGACCTTATGCTGCCGTTGATTGATCCGCGTGTGAAGCTCACTGGAACGGGGGACTGATCCTATGGGTGTGATGGCACGACTTATTAAGGAAAGCGGCAAGTTCAAGGTAGGGTTGGGGATCACCCTGCTCCTGATTATCGTTTCGATACTGAGCCCGTGGCTCGTACGCATGATCATTGGCGATGCGGACCCAATGCAGGCCGGACAGTTCCCGCTGTTCCTCGATCCGAACAGTGAGAACTGGTTGGGCACTGATCGCTTCGGGCGGGACGTGCTCAGCATGGTGCTTGCGGCGCTGCCCGTTTCCCTGACCGTTGCGTTCCTTGCGGGACTGCTTTCGACAGCCGTCGGTGTATTGGTCGGATTCGTTTCCGGATACAAGGGCGGCAAGACCGATAGCGTGTTACGAACAATGACGGACATGCTCATCGTCATTCCGACGCTGCCCCTCATCATTATCCTGGCTGCGAACACCAGGAGTCTCGGCTCCGTGCGCCTGGCGCTCGTGTTGGCGCTGTTTAGCTGGCCATTTGCCGCTCGTGTGATTCGTACACAGGTCATGTCTCTGCGAGAGCGACCATACATCGAACTTGCCCGGATCTCTGCTATGCCTGACCGGTCGATCATTTTCGGGGAAATCCTCCCGAACATGGCGCCGTTCGTGGCGATCGGATTCGCGCAGGCGTCTGTTGGCTCCGCCTTCGCGCTGGTGGGGCTTACCGTTATTGGCCTTGGGCCAAGCAATCAGATGGATTTGGGCCGATTGATTAGTGAGGCACTCGGGTACGGAGTGATCAGCATGGGTAAAGAGCTAATCTTCATCGCCCCTGTGTTCTGCCTCATCTTTCTCTTCTACGGCCTGGCGTTGATGAGTCAGGGCATGGAGGAGTTCTTCAACCCGCGCCTGCGAAGCGGTGCCTGACGCATGCAACGACGTGAACAAAGCGGAGGACCGATGACCGACACAGTAACTGCGCCTCAATCGAGTAGGGCGGAAGGCGGGGAGACCCTGCTTGAGATCAAGAACCTGGATGTCCATTTCCGACTCAGGGGCGGCAACGTGGCGCGAGTGGTGGATGGCTCAAACCTGACGGTGAAGCGCAATGAAATCATAGGAATCGCGGGAGAGTCTGGCTCAGGTAAAACCACGCTAGTGGAGGCGATTCTTGGAATCAACCGCTTCTCGAACCGCGAACTCGGTGGAGAAGTTCTCTACCACGCCCGTAACGGGCAGGTGATGAATTTGGCCGCGCTCGGGCCCAGGGCCATGAGCAAGGTTCGTCTGTCTGAGATCGGCTACATCCCCCAGGGATCAATGAACTCTCTCAGCCCGACCATGCGGGTGGAGGAGCAAATCATAGACGGCATGGTGACCCATGGCATGAGTCACCGCGCTGCAAAGCGCCGGTTGCCAGAGCTTCTGGAGAAGGTCGGGCTCGATGCGCATGTGTCCCGCCTCTATCCCCACGAACTCTCAGGCGGAATGAAGCAACGCGTCATTATCGCCATCGCGATATCCATGGAACCCAGCCTGATCATCGCTGATGAGCCTACAACCGCACTTGATGTGAATGTGCAACGGCGCATTCTTGAAACCCTGATGCGATTGCGGGACGAGCTCGGGGTCAGCATCGTCATGGTCAGCCACGATGTGGCTGTACACGCGGAACTCGTCGATCGCCTGGCCATCATGTATGCCGGGCAGATTGTAGAGACCGGTGGGGTGCGGCCCATGCTGAAGGCTCCGCTTCATCCGTATACCAAGGGGCTCATGGATTCGATTCCGACAATCACTGAAACCCGTGTGCGAATCGAGGGCATTCGGGGTGTGACGCCAAGTCCGGATGACTGGCCGCAAGGCTGCCGTTTCCATGATCGATGCAAGTACGCCATGCCGATCTGCACCGAGTTGATGCCTCGTCTCGTTTCGCTGGATTCCGGCACCGTGACCAGCCTCAATGGCACGGAGACACCCACCGAAGGTCGGAATGTGGCGTGCCATTTGTACGAGGAGGTTGTTGAAAAGAGCCGGGAGGCCGCCAGTGGGTGATATCGAAAACATATTGGAGATGAAGAATGTCACTACTGTGTTCGGCTCTGGTGCGACAGAGACGGTAGCGAACAAGGACGTGAACCTGGAGATCGCAACCGAGCCGGCTGGTATCGTCAGCATCGTCGGTGAGAGTGGCTCGGGGAAAACGACTGTCGCACGGACATTGCTGGGCTTGCAGAAACCGACGAGTGGTGATGTGCTGTGGCGCGGCAAGGACATCTTCAAACTCAACAAGCAGGAGAAGTTCGAGTATCGCAAGGAAGTGCAGGCGATATTTCAGGATCCATACGGCATCTTCAATCCGTTCTACAAAATCAATCATGTCTTCGATATGGTGCTGGGTCGGTTTAATATCGCAAAGGGTAAGGCTCAGCAATTAGAGAAAGTGGAAGAGAGCCTGCGAGCCGTTGGATTGCGACCGGACGACGTGCTGGGCCGCTACCCGCACCAGCTTAGTGGTGGCGAGCGTCAGCGTGTAATGCTCGCTCGCGCTCATCTCATGCGTCCCAAAGTGATCATTGCAGACGAAGCCATATCCATGCTGGATGTGGCGATTCGGGCGATCGTTATGAATATCCTGCTCGATTTCCGTGATAAAGACGGTATGAGCACCATATTTATCACCCATGACCTTTCAGCGGCCCATTACCTCGGCGGCGACATCATGGTGATGCGACGAGGTGAAGTGGTGGAAACCGGCGATGTTGATGATGTGCTGAAGAGCCCGGAGCATCCGTATACCGAGCTCCTGCTCACATCGCTTCCCAATCCTGACCCGGATCAGCGATGGGGTTCTGAGGGAGTGGATCTTTCACAGCTGGAGAAGGCGGCCGGAGTTTCAGAACATTAGCCGGAATCCACGTGGCCCACAGCTTGAAAACCGGCTCCCCGCCACGTATTATTAGTAGCCGTGGTCACTTTCGGGTGACCGCAGTGTTTGATGATGCCCACCGGCCAATAGAGTTGCTTGAGCCACGGGGATATCAGTTGTTTACCAGCATCGTGTCTGGTGAGATCGCAGCAGGGGGTTTGTTCCTTCTGAGCACGATCGCATTCAACACGGTCAGGAGCTTTTCGTGCCGACAATCAATCAGTTGGTTCGCAAGGGCCGCAAGAGCGTCAAGAAGAAGACCAAGAGCCCAGCCCTGCGCTACACAAATAGCAGCATGGGCCGCTACAGCGGCACCCTCCGCAGCGCAAACTATGCGCCGCAAAAGCGAGGCGTGTGTACGCAGGTCAAAACCATGACGCCCAAGAAGCCCAATTCGGCACTGCGCAAGATTGCCCGCGTTCGCTTGTCGAGCGGCGTCGAAGTTACGGCGTACATTCCGGGTGAAGGACACAATCTGCAGGAGCATAGCGTGGTGTTGATCCGCGGCGGCCGGGTGAAGGATCTCCCGGGTGTTCGCTATCACATCGTTCGTGGCGCTCTTGATGCTCGCGGTGTTGAAAACCGCAAGCAGGCGCGGTCGAAGTACGGAGCCAAGTTGTCCAAGGCCTAGCATCGTAGATGCTAACGCCTGGTGACATCTGCCTTAATGGCAGAGCTGAGTGAGTTGAGAGAACGAAGAGCGGGAAGGGAGCCTTCTATGGCTACCTCCGCTTTTTCGTGTGTCTAACCGCTCTTGCGACTTGCGAACCTGAGACTACTTTTTATTAGGATGTTTGTTCGGTCTTCGGTGGATGCATGCGTGTGCCGAAGCATGTGTAAAACTTCGCAGCCAGGTGGCTTTTTGCAGAGTCCGCTTGATGGTTGCTATGAACACCGGTTGCATTAGGGATTCGAAGGCAATGAAACCCGGATCCGACGAGCAAACGGATATGAGGCAGGAGTACAAATGCCCAGACGATCGAAAGTCGAACGTCGCGTACCTACACCTGACGCCCGCTATAACAGCGAGCTGGTGGCGCGATTCATTAATAAGGTGATGCAGCGCGGCAAGAAGGGTCTCGCAGAGACCATCGTGTACGACGCACTGCAGACCATTCAGGAGCGCACCGGTCGTGATGCGCTTGAAGTCTTTGAGCAGGCCGTGCAGAACGCAACGCCGCTGCTGGAAGTCAAGCCACGCCGCGTGGGTGGCGCCACCTATCAGGTGCCTGTTCAGATTGAAGGACAGCGACGTACCAGCCTGGCATTCCGCTGGCTGTTGGCTGCGGCCAAGGCTCGTCCGGGCAAGAGCATGAGCGAAAAGCTCGCTAATGAGCTGCTCGATGCTTTCAATGGCACTGGTGCCACGATCAAGCGACGCGAAGATACGCACCGCATGGCCGAGGCTAACCGCGCCTTCTCGCACTTCCGCGTGTAGCGCCGGGGGTGACCCTGGCAGTTGTAAGGCTGCCGGCCCGATTGAAGCGAATGGTTCATTCGCCAATAGCATCGCGCTTCGGCGCCTGATGACATGCTGTGAGTTTTATCGCAGCGCACGAACCGGACGATGGTGTTCGGTTCAGGAACTGACACGGAAGTCGTGTCTCGCGAGGATAAGGATTAATGAGTCAACCCAATGGGGCCACTCCCATGGAGGCCCTCAAGAACACACGCAATATCGGTATCATTGCCCACATTGACGCGGGCAAGACAACGACCACCGAGCGCATCCTGTTCTATACCGGACGCGTGCGTAAAACTGGCGAATCCCACGAGGGAGCCGCCACCATGGACTGGATGGCGCAGGAGCGCGAGCGTGGTATTACCATCACCTCCGCTGCTACCACCTGTTTCTGGGTTAAAGACGGCGTCAACACCCGCATCAACATCATCGACACCCCGGGGCACATTGACTTCACCGTAGAGGTGGAGCGCTCCATGCGTGTTCTCGATGGTGGCGTGGTTGTGTTTGACGCAGTTGCTGGTGTGGAGCCGCAGTCTGAGACTGTATGGCGCCAGGCCGACAAGTACCACGTACCCCGTATCTGCTTTGTGAACAAGATGGACCGCACAGGTGCCAACTTCGATCGCACAGTAGAGATGATCGTGGATCGCCTCAAGGCCAAGCCGGCTCCTGTTCAGGTGCCGATTGGTGCAGAGGATGAGTTCAAGGGTGTGATTGACCTCATCAACATGAAGTCGATCATCTACACCAACGATCTTGGTACTGACATTCAGATCGGTGATATCCCGGCTGACTACCAGGAAGCCGCCGAGAGCGCACGTCAGCTGCTGATTGAGAACGTTGCCGAAACCGACGAAGAAATGATGATGAAGTACCTCGAGGGTGAGGAAATCACCTCTGAGGAGCTTGTCGCCGGTATTCGTGCCGCAACCCTGAAGAGCGAGATCGTGCCGATTCTGGCCGGTACATCCCTTCGCAACAAGGGTGTTCAGCCGATGCTGGACGCCATTGTGGACTACCTTCCAAGCCCTCTCGATCTGCCACCAACGGTTGGACTGGATCCGAAGGACGAGGAAACAAAACTCACTCGCGATCCCGATCCGGATGCACCATTGGCTGCACTCGCGTTCAAGATCGCTACCGATCCGCACGTCGGCTCGCTCACCTTCACCCGTGTTTACTCCGGTACCCTCAAGAGCGGTTCCTACGTGTACAACACCACCAAGGATCAGCGAGAGCGCGTGGGCCGAATTCTGCTCATGCACGCCAATCACCGTGAAGAGGTGGACGAAGTCTCCGCTGGTAACCTTTGCGCCATCATCGGCCTGAAGAACACCAGCACCGGTGACACACTCTCCGATCCGGATGCGCCGATCGTTCTGGAAACCATCACGGTTCCGGAGCCGGTGATCTCCATTTCGGTTGAGCCGAAGACCCGATCCGACCAGGACAAGATGTCTGCCGCCCTCGGCCGACTTGCGCAGGAGGATCCAACCTTCCGCGTTCGTACCGATGAGGAAACCGGCCAGACCGTGCTGAGCGGAATGGGTGAGCTTCACCTTGAGATCATGGTCGACCGCATGCTTCGCGAATTCCGCGTGGATGCAAACATCGGACGCCCGCAGGTTGCTTACCGCGAAACCCTCACCCAGCCGGTGAAGGTCGTTGGTCTGCACAAGCGCCAGACCGGTGGTTCGGGTCAGTACGGTCATGCCGTAGTTGAGTTCGAGCCAGGTGAGCGTGGCTCCGGGTACGAGTTCATCGACGCAATCGTCGGTGGTTCCGTGCCGCGAGAGTTCATCAACCCCATCAATCAGGGTATCCAGGAAACACTGCAGAGCGGTGGTAAGGCTGGCTTCCCGATTGTGGACGTGATCGCGCGACTGGTCGATGGTTCTTCCCACGATGTCGACTCCTCGGAAATGGCATTCAAGATCGCTGGTCGTCTCACTGTGCGTGAGATGATCCAGAAGGGTCGAATGGAAATCCTTGAGCCGATGATGAAGGTTGAAGTCATCACCCCGGACGAGTTCATGGGCGATGTAATCGGCGATATCAATGCTCGCCGTGGCCAGATGAATGGTATGGAAGAACGCGCCGGCGCACAGGTGATTAATGCATTTGTGCCGCTGAGCAACATGTTCGGCTACACCACTGACCTTCGCAGCATGAGCCAGGGCCGCGCAATGAGCTCCATGGAGTTCGATCACTACGCGCCGCTTCCGCAGAACCTTGCTGACGAATTCGTCGCCAAGGCGAACCGGGACTAGCACGGTATAATGAGCAATTGGGCTCGCTGAATTGACAGCGCGCCCATTGGTTAGAGCAACAGAACGCTCAGGAGTACGGAAATGGGTAAGGCAAAGTTTGAGCGCACAAAGCCCCACGTAAACGTGGGCACCATTGGTCACGTGGACCATGGCAAGACGAGCACGACCGCGGCGATTTCGAAGGTCCTGGCCATGAAGGGCGGCGCATCTGTCCGTGACTTCGCCAGCATCGACAACGCCCCGGAAGAGCGTGAGCGCGGGATTACCATCGCCACCTCGCACATCGAGTACGAGACCGATGCCCGTCACTACGCGCACGTCGACTGCCCGGG
>CAZYDY010000032.1:3424-10829 GCA_964646245.1 uncultured Sphaerobacteraceae bacterium | reverse complement strand
TTCCAGATCTGGCCTGCACCACCGTTGGCCAGAACCGTGGTGCGTGCGAGGATGCGTTCCAGTTTGCCGTCTTGATGAAGAACGGTGACACCACCGATCGATTCGTCGACGTTGAGGACGAGGTCTGCTGCGAACCCGAATTCGATAATGCGGGTGTTGCGCCTGCGCTGCAGTTTCATGACGAGCGCGCGTTCAATTTCCGCACCTGTCGCATCCCCGCCTGCGTGAAGAATGCGGCGTTGACTGTGCGCGGCTTCATTTCCAAGCTGGAGTGTATTGCCATCGAGATCGAAGCTGGCGCCTTGCATGAGCAACCAACGCACAGCACTGGCTCCACGCTCCACGAGACCGCGGGTAGTGTCTACATCGGTCAGCCCGGCGCCCGCCTCAACGGTGTCTTCAAGATGAAGTTCCGCAGAGTCATCCGGCCCAATTGCCGCTGCCATACCGCCCTGGGCATAACGAGTATTGCTCTCTCCCAGTTCGCTTTTGGTAATCACGGTCAGGGGGATCGAGTCATCCAGCCGCAGCGCAAAACTGAGCCCTGCGATGCCGGCACCGATCACCACAACGTCCGTTGTGCTTTCGCGTTCAAATGCCCGGATACGTGTGGATTCGTTGATCGAAAGAGACATGCGTCCTACTCAACTGGTGCGGTGAGATCGAGCAGCCCCCGGTCCGTCACACGCGCTTCAGGGATAACGGAAAGCGAGAGGAATGCCAGGATACCGAACGGATCATCAAGTGTGCCGCCCAGGGATGCTACCTGTTGGCGGAGATCATCATACGTTTGGGCAACCTCGGCCAATGGTTCTGCCGACATTAACCCTGCAATTGGCAGAGGCAAATGGCCCAGGACTTCTCCGTCGGCGACTACTGCCAGCCCACCCTGGGATTCTGCAACAATCGCGATCGCGGCGAGGATATCCTCGTCCTTTACACCGGCTGCAATGATATTGTGCGCATCGTGCGCGATAGTGCCGGCGATGGCTCCCCGCTTCATGCCAAACCCGCGCGTGAAGCCGACTCCGATTCGCCCGGTCGCGTGGTGACGCTCTACGGATACGGTCTTCAGGAGGTCGCGAGATGGGTCGGAGATTGCGAAACCATCTTCAATCCTGGGTTCGATTTCAATCAGCTTCGTCACGATCTGGCCGGGAATGATTTCAACGGCTTTGGTTACGTCTTCCGCTTCGATTTGCAGTTGTGATCGTCGAATTGGGGCGACATTTACCGTATGAAGCAATTCATGTGGAATATCGCCGACTGGTAGCTCATCGATCATTGCGCCATTTTCCGCAACCACCTTGCCCTTGAAGAGGGTCTTCGCCACGGTCATTGATTCCAGGTCGGAAAGAATCACCAGGTTCGCTTCGTAGCCCGGCGCCACCGCGCCTATTGAATCCTGCTTCCAGTATTGAGCGGCGTTCCAGGTAGCCATGCGGATCGCGCGAACAGGGTTCAGCCCCTGGGCGACTGCCAGGCGGAGAATGTCGTTTACGTGGCCCACCTCGGCGAGATCGTGGCAATCTCGATCATCCGAAGCAAAGCAAATTCGAGGGTAGGTGACATCATCCACCAGCGGCAGAAGGTCGTTCAGGTTCTTCTCGCTGGAGCCTTCACGGATCATGATCATCATGCCGTTTCGCAGCTTCTCGCGTGCTTCCTCCAAACCAACCGATTCGTGGTCGGAATCAATGCCAGCAGCGATATACGCAGAGAGCTGCTGGCCCACGAGTGTTGGGCTGTGCCCATCCACACGGTGACCGCGGGCCGCCGCCATGATGTCGGCAATCGATTGATCACCGGCCAATACAGCGGGAAAGTTCATCATCTCTCCGAGCCCAACGGATTCAGGCCATTCGAGCATCTCCTCGATGTCCTCCAGCGGCCATTCCGCTCCTGGACTTTCGTGCTCACTGGCCGGAACACAACTCGGGACGGTGAAATGCACGTGCAGCGGAAC
The DNA here is from genome assembly GCA_964646245.1 of uncultured Sphaerobacteraceae bacterium. GTDB lineage: Bacteria > Chloroflexota > Chloroflexia > Thermomicrobiales > UBA6265 > UBA6265. Next base: position 8,863 of record CAZYDY010000032.1, on the reverse strand, counting down.
ATTCGCTGCGGCCTCCCGCATGGCCCGGATACCATCGAGACCGGCGACATTCGCCATTTCATGTGGGTCGGTGATAATCGCGCCGGTTCCGTGTGGCACTACTGCTTCAGCGAAGCGAGGCATCCATAGCAGGCTTGCTTCTGTGTGGATATGCGCATCTATGAACGATGGAGCGATGACTTCCCCGTCCAGCTGGATCTCGTTTCTTGCGTGTGGAAAATCGCCCACACCGACGATGATCCCGGCATCGATTGCTACATCGGCCTCAATCAGCTCTTCGGTGAAGACATTGAGTACCTTGCCCCCACGGATCACAAGCTCGGCTTCGTATTTCCCCTGGGCTACGGCGATTCGACGACGCCACTTCCATTTCCACATGTTGGTTTGCGCTTGCTCTGGGGTCAGGGCATCAGTCACTCAGGGAGTCCTTTCGGGTTAGCCTAGTTGTCGTTCAATGGTTGTAAGCAGGTCTTCCAGGTGTGGATGTCGCTCGCGAACGAACTGTCCGATGTCTTGTGCTCGTGTGAACGGGAGCTCGTAATGCTCGGTAACGGCGATTCCCTGATCGACTTCGTCCCAGGAAGCTGTCTGGTGTTCTTCCAGGAACCCGCGCGCAATGCGTGGGAGAGCGATGCGGGCGAGGCGTGCCATGGAAGATTGTTTCCACGGGCTCTCTTCATCGGCATAGAGGCCGGGTGAACTCATCCAGAGCACAACTTCGAAGCCGTCGCTGCCGACACGGACATCAATGCGGCCGATCTCATCGTCGGCGGCAATCGTCCAAACGTTCTGCTCATTCAGCATTCCGTATGCGTAGTAGCCTGCGTCTTTCAATGATTGGAGGACGGGCTCAAGTGCCTTACGGTCGGTGGCGATGGAATCGTCTGGAAGTAGATCGTCGCTGTCAAAAATAGGATTGGGATCATCTGGCGTCACAATGAACTCGCTTTTTCTTAAGAACGTTGTTGGCCAAAGATCTCTCTTTGGCAGGTGGCATTCAGTATAGTGGCGCGCCCGGGATAGTTGCCGGGTTTCCGCTATCTGTTTCGTCACACGCCAGCCTAAAGAAGTGAGGCATATCTACCCGTCCACGCAGCTTTGTCGAACTGTGACGCACTTCACTGTCCTCGTCATCCCCGGTGATAGGAAAGGGTTGGCAATGGAATCTCTTGTGACCGGGTGTATTTGTTGGTTAATCCGATTCGATTTCGCACATCCAGCGCGGAAATTTTCACTTGTTAGTTGACAATTGGTATCCGTAGCGATTAAGGTTTCGTCCAATCAGACAAATCGAGATGAACGGGTGTCCGCGATGAAGCGACGCTCCTGTTTCGGGCCAATGTTGTACCCGACTCAGGTCTGACCGCGTTCTGTTTTCGCCAAGGAGTTCACCTCCTGGCAATGGCACACGGTGTGTCATGACGCATTTTTCGAATCGGGCAGCGTCCCGATAACGGAGGTAAACAGAAATGGTCGATTCCCGGATTGATGGTCTAATCTCAGATTTTAAGGCGGGCAAGGTTGATCGCCGCAACTTCGTCGTGCGCGCAGTAGCCCTTGGTCTGTCTGCAAGTGCCATCGGCACACACATGCGGGCGGCCGCCCAGGATTCCACACCAGAGGCTTCGCCATCTGGTGGTACTGAGCTGGGCCCAGGCACCATCGGTCGGCTGGATGTTGAGCACATCGAATCCACTGATGCCGGCATGATCAAGCTGTATAGCTCCTGGCCGATGAGCGCTGCTTCCGAGCAGATCGGTGGCGATAGTGCTGAGGCTGTACGCCTGGCCGTTGAGCTTTGGGGTGCCGCCGCAGGTGGGTACGCTATTGAATATGAAGCACTCGACGATGGTATCGCCGCCAACAACGGGGCCTGGGATGCCGTACTTGAGGCTGAAAATGCTTCCATCGCAATTGGTGATGAAGACTGCATGGTCTACATCGCCACCTACAACTCCGGTGCTGCCGAAGTTTCGATTCCGCTGACCAACGAGGCTGGCCTCGCAATGATCAGCCCGGCGAACACCGCCATTCAGCTGACCAAGGAAAACCCGCTGAATCCGGAAGGTTATCCGGATGTGCTCTATCCAACCGGTGAGCGCAACTACATGCGCGTAATCGCAGCCGATGATCTTCAGGGATCTGCCGGTGCAAACTACGCAGTAAGTGGACTTGGAAAGTCACGCGCATTTGTTCTGCACGATAACCAGACTTATGGACGCGGCCTCGCCGATGTGTTCCAGACAACCTTCGCCGAACTCGGCGGAGAGGTTCTCGGCTTTGAGGCGTACGACTACAACGCTCCTGAGTACCAGGCGCTTATGAATCGTATCGCCAGCCTTGGCCCGGACATCGTGTACTGCGGTGCAATCCTCAACCTGAACGCTGCCAAGGTTATGCAGGATATGCGTGAGGTTATGCCGGACGCCGAAGCCGTCACATTCATGGGACCAGACGGACTCTTCAACCAGGAGTGGATCGATGGTTCCGGTGAAGCAGCCGAGGGTGCGCTGGTCACATTCGGTGGTCTTCCGCCAGAGGAACTCGAAGGACCAGGTGAAACCTGGGCGAATATGATGCGCGAGCGACTCGGGCACGAACCAGATGGCTATAGCTCCTACACCTTCCAGGCGGCAGTTGTGGCATTGAACGCCATTGACGCTGCAGCCACGAAGGATCGCAAGGCTATTCTGGACGAGATGATGGGCACCACAGACTTTGTGGGCCTGGCCGGATCCTGGAGCTTCACGGAGACGGGCGACCCTGATACCGCCCAGCTTTCCATCAACCGGGTTGATGGTGGTGCCTTTACGTTCCAGGATGTCATCACTCCTCCGGAATCCTAAACCGGGAATTTGATTTCAATGGTGATCCAATCCGGATCGGGGCAACCTGATCCGGATTGGTTAAGCCGGGGCGCCATCGCGTGCCTGGATATAGCCACAAGGGTTGGGATGAGACGATGAATTGGACGTTATTCTTTCAAATGTTGATCATCGGACTGGCCACCGGTTCGTTGATTGCATTGATTGCGCTCGGATACACAATTGTGTACGGGATTGTGGAGCTAATCAACTTCGCGCACGGCGAAGTCTTTATGATGGGCTCCTTCCTTACCGCCTCGATATTGGGCTGGGTAGGGGTTACGAACGAAAACTCGTACATGCAGATTTTCGGGGTGCTGATCCTGGCGATGGTTGCCAGTATGATCTTCTGCGGAATATTGAATTCCCTCATTGATCGGGTGGCGTATAAACGCCTGAGGAATGCTCCCCGGTTGGCACCACTCATCGCGGCAATCGGGTTCAGCTTTATCCTGCAGAACCTGGCTATTTACTGGCGCGGTCCAAATCCGATTCTTCCTCCCAAAATCCTCCCAACTGAATTCGCAACCTACAACATCCTGCAGGAGTGGACGATTTTCGGCGGCTACTTCGATGATAAATTCATCCGATTTATGGCCAAGGATGCCGCAGTCATCGGGCTCACGATTCCACTGCTTATTGGTATGAGCTGGTTCGTTTATCGAACCCGGATCGGTACCGCCATGCGTGCCACCGCCCAGGATCGTGAAGCAGCCGCACTGATGGGAATCGATATCAATCGCACCATCGGTGTTGCTTTCCTGCTTGGTGGAACACTGGCCGGCGCTGCCGGCACCATTGCGCTTGTGTACAACAACTCTGCACGATTCAACATGGGCTTCCAGTATGGGCTCTTTGCCTTTACGGCCGCCGTTCTCGGTGGTATCGGAAACCTGGCAGGTGCCGTTGTTGGTGGATTGATGATCGGCTTTGTATGGGCCATGAGCGATGGCTGGTTACCAACGGTCATCCCCGGCTGGGGTGCCCAGTGGACCAATACGGTTATCTTCTCGATCCTCGTTCTGGTGCTTGTGTTCCGTCCGGCCGGTATATTCGGCAACTCGACGACTGAAAAGGTCTGATACAGAAAGGAGCACCCACCATGGCAGTTTCTTCCGTACAGGCCCGAACGCAAGCGTTTTTCAATGAACGCAAGCAGGAAGATCGAGAGCGCCTTCGCAAGGTCATTATTGGCGCGATAATCTTGTCTCTCTACCCGATCGTCGACCAGATCTTCGGCTTTGGGCTGTTGCCCTCGTTGATCCCGTTGATCATGTACGCGATTTTGGCGTTGGGGCTCAATATCGTGGTCGGTTACGCCGGCCTGCTGGATATTGGGTACGTCGCCTTCTTCATCATCGGTGTGTATTCACAGGCGTTTCTAACGTCGCCAAACTCAATCTTTGTGCGAAATGGGCTCGTCCCGGAGTTCATGCAGGGATTCTGGGTGGCAATGTTGTTTGGTTGGGTTCTCTCGGCGTTCTTCGGTGTTCTCATTGGTGCACCAACGCTGCGCCTTCGTGGTGACTACCTGGCTATCGTGACATTGGGATTTGGCGAGATCGTGCCCGATTTCTTCACGAATGCCCAGGGTATCACCGGAGGACCACGAGGTATTGGCCAGATCGCCAGGCCTCCTACCATCCCGCTACCGGGTGGCCATGAAATTTCGTTCTCCACGACCGATCATGTCGAGTGGTTCTATCTGCTAATGGCAGTTGGCTTGCTCACCATGTTCATGATTACCCGGCTCTACGACTCCCGGATGGGGCGCGCCTGGCAGGCGATTCGCGAAGACGAAATCGCGGCCGTCAGCGTCGGTATCCCGGCAGTCGGTACCAAGCTCTGGGCGTTCGCACTTGGCGCGTCCTTCGCCGGCTTTGCCGGGTCAGTCTATGGCGGATACGTCCAGGTTGTGTATCCGGACCAGTTCCAGTTCTCCCTGTCTATCCTCATCCTGGCAATGGTTATCCTCGGAGGTATCGGTAACATCTACGGCGTTCTCGCCGGAGCGTTGATTATCGGTACATTCGACAGAATCCTTGCCGTCAGGCTTACCGGGCCACTCAACGCGCTTGGTCGGCAGATGATGGAGTGGGGTGGACCGTTCGAGGAGCTGGGTGAATTCTTCTCGAAACACTCATTAACGTCAGACAGGTTCCTGATCTTTGGTCTGGCCCTGGTACTGGTGATGATTCTGCGACCTGGCGGACTCTTCCCGAGTGAACAACGCGCCGCGGAGATGGCTGGCGACGATGAAGAGTTCCACTTCGACGAGTTCGAAGGCAACGAAACAGCGCGCGAAGCACGGCAAGAAGGTGAGTAATATGGCAAACGCAACTGAAACTGCCGCCACGCGTGATGGAACCCGGCGAAATGATGTCATGTTGGAGACACGGGGCCTCACCCAGATTTTCGGTGGACTCGTGGCGGTCGATAGCGTCGACTTGAAGATCCAACGCGGATCTATCACCAGCGTGATCGGACCAAACGGAGCCGGCAAGACAACATTCTTCAACATGATCGCTGGCATCTATCGCCCGACACGAGGTGAGATCTGGCTGGACGGCAAGCG
>CAZYDY010000032.1:0-3324 GCA_964646245.1 uncultured Sphaerobacteraceae bacterium | reverse complement strand
AGCGCTGCGGCCGCAACAACGGCCAAGAACCTGAGCTACGGTGACCAGCGTCGGTTGGAAATCGCCCGCGCACTGGCAAGCGAACCCCGACTGTTGCTGCTCGATGAACCGACTGCGGGAATGAACCCGCGTGAAACGGCAACGCTCACCACATTTATCGATACCATGCGTAACGACCTCGATGTCACCGTTCTGCTCATTGAGCACGATATGAAGGTGGTAATGGGTATCTCGGATCATGTAGCCGTACTGGATCACGGCATCAAGATCGCAGATGGTAGCCCTCAGGAGGCAAGGGAGAACCCGAAGGTGGTTGAAGCGTATCTCGGCGCTGGCTCAGAAGAAGTCATCGCTCGTTTGTCTGGAATTCCGGTGGCTGATAAAGATGAGGAGTCGACTGATGGCAGCAACGGCTGAGCGTGAAAGCATTCTCACGCTGACTGATGTGCACTCCTACTATGGCCACATCCACGCGCTAAAAGGTATCACCATCGATGTGAAAGCCGGTGAAGTGGTGACACTCATCGGGTCGAATGGAGCCGGCAAAAGCACCACCCTGCGCACGATCTCCGGATTGCTGGCTCCGCGGACAGGAACCGTGCTTTACAAGGGACAGGAAATCGGCGGGACACCAGCGCATAAGGTCGCCGAGATGGGTATTGCACAGTCTCCGGAAGGGCGACGTATCTTCCCACGCATGTCCGTGCTGGAGAACCTGGCTATGGGCGCGTTTGTGCATGGCAATCCGGATCCGGCGGATCTCGATCGCGTGTTCGAACTCTTTCCACGGTTGAAAGAGCGCACCTCCCAGCAGGCCGGCACCATGAGTGGTGGCGAGCAGCAGATGCTGGCAATCGGTCGCGCGCTCATGCAGCATCCGCAGTTGCTGTTGCTGGATGAGCCCAGCATGGGCCTGAGTCCGATTCTGGTGGAGCAGATCTTCAGCATTATCAAGGACATCAACAAGCAGGGAACCACCGTGCTTTTGGTGGAGCAGAACGCGCTGATGGCGCTGGCCGTGGCGAACCGCGGCTACGTTCTGCAAACCGGGCAAATCGTGCTGCACGATAATGCCCGGGCGCTGCTGGCTAACGAGACCGTGCGCAAGGCGTACCTCGGAGAGGATTAGGCGAACAATGTGAATGCGGCGTCGTGAGTACTTCAGGCGCCGCATTCCTGTGTTCGGTCACTTAATGGTTCGGGGTGGAAATGGCATTCTGAAGTATCATGATCGGTTGGTGGAGGTGCCCGGAGGCATCTCCTTCAATTCATATATACATGTGTATCAACACGAAGCGGAGAATCTATGGGATTCAAGGTTAAAACCGATCGCGTCAATATCCCAAAGCGAATCGAGCGTCTGGACGAACTGAGCTACAACCTTTGGTGGACCTGGCACCTGCCTGCACGGTCACTTTATAAGGAACTTGATCCGGTTCTTTGGGAGACGGTGAAGCAGAATCCGGTGCTCTTCCTGCACCGAATTGAGCCGGACCGCCTCGTGCGCGCTGTCGCTGATCCGGCCTTCCTGAGCCGATATGACGAAGTTATGCGCACCTTCGACGCCATGCTCCACAGTCAGGAATCAGATACCTGGCTGGCGCTGAACCACCCCGAAATGGTGGGTAAGCAGGTAGCGTATTTCTCGGCGGAATTCGGCCTCCACCAGGCGCTGCCAATTTACTCTGGCGGCCTTGGAGTACTCGCCGGCGACCATATCAAGGAAGCCAGCGATATGGGTATTCCGCTCACGGCGGTTTCGCTGCTGTATCGCCAGGGCTATTTGCAGCAACGCATCGATAGCACGGGCTGGCAGCATGATGTTCCAGCCATTCTCGAACCAGATTCCGAGCCGGTGCAGCAGGTAGTAAACGCCGATGGCTCACCGTTGTGCGTGGAGGTCGACCTTCACGATATCGAGGGCATGCTGAAGCTTGCTGTTTGGCAGGTAAAGGTGGGGCGAGTCTCGCTCTACCTGCTCGATTCCGACGTTGAAGGCAACCCGGAATGGACACGCGAGCTCTCCAGCCGACTATACGGCGGCGATACCTGGCACCGACTTCGCCAGGAAATCGTGCTTGGAATCGGCGGTGTTCGGTTGCTGCGTATGCTTGGAATCAAACCGACTTACTGGCACGCGAACGAGGGCCACGCTGCCCTGAGCATGGTCGAGCGAGTGCGAGAGTACGTGCAGGAAGGTATGGATGTTGAGGAGGCGAAGAAGAAGGTGGCGAAGCACACCGTCTTCACGACCCACACACCGGTGCCAGCTGGCCACGACATCTTCACCGAAGAGCAGATCGACCGGTACTTCCAGAACTATTGGCCGGAACTCAACATGACCCGTGAGGAGTTCTATGCACTCGGCAAGCATGGCGACAAGCCAGGCTTCAACTTCACCGCGCTTTCCATGCGCCTTGCCGATCATCGCAATGGTGTGAGCGAGAAGCACGGAGAGGTTAGCCGTGAGATGTGGCACGACATTTTCGCGGGCGCTACCGCCGAAGATGCGCCCATCAGGCACATTACGAACGGTGTGCACCTGCGAACGTGGATTGGCAAGCACATGCGCGAGGCGTATGCCCTCTATCAGCCGCAATACTGGAAAGATCAGCAGGAGAAGGAATACGTCTGGGATACCATTCTCAATATCCCCGACAATGAATTCTGGAGCGCACACATCCGCGCCAAGCAAAGCCTGATCACTGCGATGGACGAGCGCTCACGCACTCGTTTTGCCGGTGGCGATTTCGATGCGTGGCAGGTGCTGAGTTCCGGTCCGTTGCAGAGCCCCAAGGTACTGACACTCGGGTTCGCACGCCGATTTGCGACATACAAGCGCGCAACATTGCTCTTCCGCGATATCGATCGGCTGCAGCGCATCCTTACCAATCCTGAGTTCCCGGTGCAGCTCGTGTTCGCGGGCAAGGCACACCCGGCCGACCAGGGAGGCAAGGAACTGATCCGCGAGATCTATATGCTCGCGCGGGATCCGAAGTTCGGTAGTCGTATCGCCTTCGTTGAGGATTACGAGATGGGCATAGCCCGCAGCCTCGTTTCCGGCGTGGACGTATGGGTCAACAATCCGCTCTATCCGATGGAAGCATCCGGTACCAGCGGTATGAAGGCCGCAGCCAATGGGGTGCCGAACTTCTCAATCCTCGACGGATGGTGGATTGAGGGCTTCCAGGAAGAGCCACGCAACGGCTGGGGTATCAAACCTGCCAACCATCTCGAGGGTGATGCCCAGGACAACGCTGAGGCTAACGCCATGTACGATGTGCTGGAGAACAGTATTGTTCCGCTTTACTACAAGCGTAATGC
>CAZYDY010000031.1:0-11007 GCA_964646245.1 uncultured Sphaerobacteraceae bacterium | reverse complement strand
TGGTGATGCAGATGATCCAGCAGGTACAGGAAGCCGGAGTACGAAGCGTTCCGTATACCATTATCGATAACAAGTACGCTGTCAGCGGTGGTCAGCCACCAACGGTTTTCCTCGGCGCGCTCACACAGGCCTGGGAAGCAAAGCAGAACCAGCCCACCGAGGCACCAGGCACCTAAGCTGGCGTACTAACACCACTTCGATAAGATGGAGGAGGATCAGGCTACCGACAGGGGCCGATCCTCCTTTATCGTTTGTGCACCACACGGAGCGACCAGCATGAAAACCGCAGTGATGACGGCCATTGGCAAGATCGAATTTGAGGATCGAGCCGCGCCGACTCCTGGCCCACGGGATGTTCTCATCCAAATCGAGAAGGTGGGAATCTGCGGCAGCGACCTGCACTATTTCGAATCGGGTCGTATCGGAGATTTCGTGGTGGAGCCACCCTTTGTTCTCGGCCATGAGGCGGCCGGCACCATCATCGAAGTGGGAGAGTCAGTTTCCACACTCACTGTCGGGGATCGGGTCGCACTTGAGCCGAATATCACGTGCGGAGTATGTGAGTTCTGCAGGTCCGGCAAATACAACCTCTGCCCGGATGTCCAGTTTTTCGCCACTCCACCCGTCGATGGCACATTCCAGGAATATGTCACTCACCCGGAGCACCTTTGCTTCAAGCTGCCAGATAGTGTCAGCACCATGGAAGGCGCCCTCATCGAGCCACTCGCCGTAGGGTTCCATGCGGCCACTGTCGGTGAAGCGCAAATGGGCCAAACGGCCGTTGTCTTCGGATCAGGCTGCATCGGGCTCGTGAGCATGATGGCGCTCAAGGCAATCGGCCTGAAGCAGGTTTTCGTCGTGGATGTCATGGCGGCCAGGCTCGCCAAAGCCAGTGAACTCGGTGCGGACGCAGTGATTGATGGCGCTAACCAGGACACCATCGGTGAAGTACTTGAGGCCACACATGGCCGAGGAGTCGACCTGGTGATAGAGACGTCAGGTACGGACATCGCCATGGCTCAAGCCGTGGAACTCACCCGTCCCGGAGGCACCATCGTGCCAGTGGGTTACAGCAAATCAGGCAATGTCACGGTGCCGATGAGCGTCGCAATCAACAAGGAACTGCGGTTTCAAACCGTGTTCCGGTATCGCCACAACTATCCGGTCGCCATCCAGGCAGTCGCGGATGGACGCGTAAACCTCAAGGGAATCGTCACCCACGAATTCGCATTTGATGACATCCAACGCGCGATGGATGAGAGTATCGCTGACAAGGCAACCATCGTGAAAGCCGTAATGAACTTCAGTTCTTGATGGATTGTCTTGGGGCGCTAGAGCCGCGCCCCAAACCATTCAATCACCCGCGTGTGATAGTCGATCTTGTATTCCGAAGGTCCACTACCAAGCATCAGGTGTGAGCATCCCGGGTATCGAACCATCTCGGTTTCGACATCGAGCTTTTTCAATGCCACAAAGAGCTCTTCCGCTTGTCCAACCGGGCAGCGATGATCTTCCTCACCCTGCAGGATCAGCGTAGGGGTGGTCGCGTTGCGTACATACACGTGAGGGCTGTGTTCGAGAACAGCAGGTGCCTGCTCCGGATCGAACACATCTCCACCGAACTGGGTCTCGCACCACACGTGTCCGATATCGCTGGTACCAAAGAAGGAATAGAAGTTGTATACCGGCGCGCCAACAATGGCCGCCTTAAATCTGTTCGTATGGCCGATGGCCCAACTGGCCATGAATCCGCCAAAACTGTAGCCGTAGATGCCGCACCGATCCGAATCCGCGTAGTCTCTCTCAAGCACGGTATCGAGAATCGCCAGGATATCTTGCCAGTCCTCTCCGCCCCAATCGCCCCAAACGGCTTCGGCGAATTCGCGGCCGTAGGTTCCCGAGCCGCGTGGATTTGGCGCAATGACGATATTGCCTGCTGCGGACATGAGTTGCGAAGGCGCATTCCAGTTGAATCCGTGGTGATTATGCGGTCCACCGTGGATGTTCAGGACAACGGGATAGGCTTTCTTTTCGTCCATGTTGGGAGGCAGGTAAACCCAGGCATCGATCTGTTTGTCGCCGCGCTCAATCGTCACCAACTCCACAGTCGGCAGCCAATCAGGTGAAAGCCAGTCTTCGTTCGGATCGAGGAGCGTTGTCACCTCGCGGGAATGAATGTCTACCTTCACCAATCGTCCCGGCGTTTCCGGGCTGGAGTAACTTTGCACAATCGTGGTGTTGGCGTTATCAGTACTCAGCCCGCTGTGTGTGCCTTGCCAGATGGTGATTTGCACGTCCACGCCGTCTGTAACATCCAGACCGAAAAGGCTCGTCATTCCCTGGAAGGATGAGTTGATAATCACCTTGTCATCATCAATCCAGACTGGCTGTGATGGACTGCTGGTCGTCGGGTATCCGGCTTCCGGCTGGAAGTCGAGACCATCGGTCGATTGCACCACTTCGCCTGTTGCGGAGATATAGCGCCAGAATTCGTGCTGTGGCGAATTAGTAGGATAGCCGCTGAACAGTATCTGGCTTCCATCCGGACTCCAGCTGTACAGGCCGATAACCCCGTCTGGCCACCCGATTTCCTTCGGCTCGCCACCGCTAACCGGCAAGAGCTGCAGCACGCTGCGCATCCCGTTCTGATCCGAGACCTTGATGGCGATTTCGTTGCCATCCGGACTCCAGTTCGGGAAGTTATGGTCCTTAAACTCGCTCGTGAGTTGACGTGTTTCCCGTGACTTCACATTCAGTACGAAGAGCTGGGTGCGCGCATTATTCAGGTAGCCACGACTGTCTTGCTTGTAATCCAGCCGGGTGGTTGATCTCACGGGCGGTAGCTCGCTGCTGTCTCGCTTGGCACCGGAAGGATTCTCCGGATCAACCTTGAGCGTGTAGGCGATGCGCGAGCCATCCGGACTCCAGGCCAAAGCCGATGGAGATTCGTTATGGGTAACCAGTGGCTGGGCTTCGCCTCCCTCGAGCGAGAGGAGCCGGATCGAATGCTCACCTCCGCGGAGGGAAACAAAGGCGATTGATTGATCATCCGGTGACCAGACTGGCGAGCTTACCTGCTCGTCGTCCCAGGTTATTTGGCGATTATCGCTCCCATCCGATTTCATCAACCACAGGTCACTTCGCTTCTTTTTGGTGGAGGAGTCGATGTACCCGAGTGAGTAGACGATATGCTTCCCGTCGCCGCTAATTTGCGGGGATTCGACGGTTTTCGTTTCAAGAATCAGCTTTGTCGGTGTCAGCACGCTTTTCTCCTCGAATTAGCTTGGCCAGGCACCACGTGCATGTTGTGGTTGATACGGCGCTTCTTCTCTTGGAACTCCCAATTCGGCAGCCGCCCGCTGTGGCCAATGCGGTTCACGCAGGGCCACTCTTCCCAGGAACACGGCGTCAGCCTGTTCCTGCAACAGGATTGTCTCGGCCTGGCGCGGTTCGGTAATGAGCCCAACTGCGCCAACGAGAATATCGACTTCGTCGTGAATCTTGTGGGCAAGAGGTACCTGGTATCCCGGTCCAGTCGGAATATCTGCCGGAGCAACCGAGCCTGAACTGGCATCGATGAGGTCAACCCCGTGTTCTTTGAGCAGCTTTGACAGTCTTACGCTATCGTCGATCGTCCATCCGTCTTCAAGCCAATCGGTTGCCGAAATACGCACGAAGAGTGGACCATCCCATACTTCGCGTATTGCGTCCGTTACTTCCAGAACCAGGCGTGTGCGACCAGTGAAATCTCCGCCCCATTCGTCTGTGCGAGTGTTGGTGACGGGCGAGTAAAACGAGTGAAGCAGGTAGCCGTGGGCGGCATGGATCTCAATGACGTCGAACCCTGCCTCCCTTGCCCGGATGGCAGACGCCCGGAACTCGTCGATCACCTGGCGAATGCCATCGGCATCGAGCTCGTTAACTTCGTTTCCATAGCCGGGGAACGGTTCACCAGTCGGGCCCACAGGGGTCCATCCGCCTGCTTCGTGTGGCACCACACCCCGATTCTCGGCAAACGGAGCATATGAGCTGGCTTTCCGACCGGCGTGCGCCAACTGTGCACCGATGAACGAGCCTTGAGAATGCACGAAATCTACGATTCGTTTCCAGGCGTCGCGCTGCTCGTCGTTCCAAAGGCCCGCATCTTCAGGGCTGATTCGCCCTACAGGATTAACTGCAACGGCCTCCGTAGTGATATAGCCAAATCCTCCCTGGGCGAATGCTCCCAGATGCACCAGGTGCCAGTCTGTCGGCACGCCGTCGCCAGCGAAGCAGCTGTACTGGCACATCGGTGAAATCCAGATTCGGTTGGGAATAGTGATGTTTCGGATTTCGATCGGCTCAAAGAGTCGAGGCATGTGTCTGGTGTTCTCCTGATTAATCGTTGGCAACTCCGCACCAATCCATCGCCATTTGCGTCAATACGGCCACGGTCTCCAGCAATGGTTCGATATCAATGTATTCATCGCTTTGGTGCGCCATCGCGTATACGCCGCCGCTATAGAGCAGGGCGGGACAGTCTGTGAAGTGTACCCATAGTCGCTGATCCGTCCCGGCCGTCAGGGCGGATATCTCCGCATCCTTTCCGGTAATGGTTTTGTGGGCGGCAACAGTCGCTTGCGTCAGCTCGTGATCAGCAGGAATTTCCTCGGCAACGAATTGGCCGCCAAAGAACTCGACCAGCGGTGGGTTCTCACGCAGCCATTCATCCTTCTCGGCAACTGCAGCAACTCGATCACGTGTTGCCTGCATCATGCCTTCCATTGATTCGCCCGGCAAAAACCCGAGACGACCTTCGGATACCAGTTTGTCCGGTACGGTGCTCGCCCAATCGCCGGACCGCACGAGCCCAACGCTGATGGGGAACTTGTTCTCGAACTGGTCATAGAGAGGATGATGTACCGTCGCCTGGCGTTCAGCTTCCCACGCGAGCAAATCCTGGAAAATGGGGATGAACTTTTCGATGGCGTTCACGCCCGCGTTGCGATTGCCACCGTGAGCGGCTTTGCCAGTCACGGTAATGCGGAACACCAGCGATCCACCGCTGGCGATATTGACTTTCCCGTCGGTTGGCTCGGTGATAACGATTCCGTCCGCACGATAGCCCTTGAGAATGGTGCTCATTGTCCCGAGGCCACCATCTTCCTCACCGGTGACGGTATTGATGAGCAGGTCACCCTTCAGGCGGACTCCAAGGTCCTCGAGAATTTTGGGCACAATCATGGCAGCCGCAACGCCGCCCTTCATGTCAGAGGCTCCCAGTCCGTAAAGGCGATCTCCAACGACCTCTCCTTCGGGAGAGTAGGTCCATTTGGATCGATCCTCAACGGGCACGGTGTCGATGTGGCCGCCCAGCATCAGGCTCTTGCCGCCGCCTGCACCTTCGCGTTTCGCAACAATGCTCGGGCGGTTCTCAAATGTCTCCTGCTCGCCAACATGCATGATGTAATCGGCGATTTCTTCTTCATTAGAGTGGAACGTGTCGACGTGCAGGCCATACATATCGAGCGTCGTGGCGATTAGACGCTGTACATCACCTTCGTTACCAGTGACGGATGAGGCTCCAACGAGTCCGAGTAGCAACTGCACGATTTCGTCCCGGCGAACAGCAACGGCTTCCTGAATTTGCCGGGGAGTTGGTTGAGTCATTTTAGGCTTCCTCTTCATGTGAATGCTCAAAAACAGACGGGTTTACGATGTGGGGAGGCATTTCTCCATTTAGCACGGCAATAAGATTTCGCGCCGCCAAAGAGGACATTGCATCCCTGGCGGTGATAGTGGCAGATCCGATGTGTGGCAAGATCACGCAGTTCGGAAGCTGATGCAGTGGATGGTCCATAGGCAGCGGCTCTGGCGAGGTGACATCCAGGCCTGCGGCCCAAATGGTGCCGTTTTGCAACGCAGCTACCAGCGCATCCTGATCCACAACCGGACCTCGCGCAGTGTTTACGAGAATCGCATTCGGCTTCATTCTCCCGAAGGCTTCCGCATTTATCAGGTTGGTTGTTTCAGTCGAAAGTGGCACGTGAATACTGATGTAGTCAGAAGCCGCGAGCAGGTCGTTGAGTTCAACAAACTCGACGCCGTCGCCTGGTTTGGTGTGTGGGCTTCGATCCCACGCCAACACCCGCATCCCGAACCCGCGGGCCATGTTGGCCACTTCCTGCCCAATGCGGCCGTATCCCACGATGCCAATCGTCTGCCCGACGATCGGTTGGCCAAGCATCATGGTTGGGCCCCAACTGCTCCATTCACCGGCTTTCACGAACTCAATCGCTTCTGGTATACGCCGGGCTGCTGCCATGATCAAAGACCATGCGATCTCGGCCGTTGCAGCAGTGAGAACGCCGGGAGTGTTGCACACCGCAACTCCACGCCTGGTAGCGGCATCGATATCGATATTATCGAAGCCCACCCCAAAATTGGAGAGCACCCGGATAGATGGGTACCTGTCCAGGACATCGCCCGTGTACTGCTCTGAGAGCAAGCTGAGTACGCCATCAACACCCTGCAGCAGGGCGTCAAGTTCGTCTGGTTTTGGCGGAGCATCGGAATCGTGTATGCGCAGTTTGATATCGGTTTGTTCCCGTAAGAGATCGACGCCGATGCGGGGAATGCGTCGGGTTACCGCAACAACGTGAGCACACATGTGGTGAGACCTCCGGGTAGACACAATTTCTCATGTCATACAACCAGAGGTCTCATGTTCACGCAAGGTCTTTTTGAAGGTTACTCGCCAGCGCGTGCACGGGCCCGTGCGCCGGCACGACGGACGGCATCCTCCCCAGGAAACGTCCGCTTGAGCTGTGTTGGTTCAGGCGACTTGCTGCGAATGCGCATGTTGATAAGTTCAATCAACACACTAAACGCCATGGCGAAGTAGATGTAGCCCTTCGGCACGTGTACATGGAAGCCCTCTGCAACCAGTGTGAAGCCAATGAGGATGAGGAAACTAAGCGCCAGGACCTTGATGGTTGGGTGCTTCTCGACGAACCCGGCAATGCTGTTGGCAGAAGCGATCATGACTCCGATGGAAATAACAACGGCCGCAATCATTACCGGCAGGTGCTCGGTCATGCCAACAGCTGTGATGACGGAGTCAATGCTGAAAACGATATCTAGCAGGAGGATTTGAAAGATTACGCTGCTGAATGTGACTGAGCCGGTAACTTCCTTCTCGTGCTCTTCACCTTCCAGCTTGTCGTGCAACTCCATGGTCGCTTTGGCGATAAGGAAGAGGCCACCAGCGAGGAGGATTAAGTCCTTGCCACTAAAGCCTTGGTCAAAAATGCTGAACAGCTCGTCCGTCAGGCCAACGATCCAGCTGGCGAAGAACAACAGGATAATGCGCATGACCATGGCAGCACTGAGGCCGATTATGCGACCGCGTTCGCGCTGATTCTCCGGCAGTTTGCCCGTGAGGATCGATATGAAGATGATGTTGTCGATCCCCAGCACAATCTCGAGCAAGGTCAGTGTGACCAACGCGGTCCAGATTGTCGGGTCTGAGATCCATTCCATGGGGCGGTATCCTCAATAAGATCGGTATGATTATTGTCTCTCGTGGTTTAGTACTTACTGCACGCAGTTGTACCTGAATATGGGCGGTGAATGCAATGTTCGTGGCAGCGCCATTTCACGTCTGGTGGACGAGGCGGATGGTCAAAGAACATCTCCGTCTTTTGATGCAATCCCGGCGATGAGTACGTTACACTGGAGGGCGTTGCCTTGTATGTGATTACATACAGCACGCCCCTGGAGGGGAGTATTCCTGCTCTTGTGCGTCGTCATTACGGTTGGCGAGTCCTGCCCGGCGCACAGCGATCAACAAGATGATCGTGGAAGAGACCTCCGGAAACGTTGTTCGCACCAGTTTCTGGAAGGATTTCAAGTGCACGTTGATTTATGGATTTGGGTCGTATCGATTGTTGCGGTTATCGGCCTTTTCTTCTTCGATTTCTATTCTCACGTTCGTACCCCTCATGAACCGACCATAAAAGAATCAGCAATCTGGTCTACGGTCTACATCGTAGGCGCGCTCATTTTTGGTGTTGGCGTCTGGTATGTATGGGATGCCCAGCATGGGCTGGAATACTTCACCGGCTATCTGACCGAGAAGGCGCTGAGTGTAGACAATCTCTTTGTCTTCCTCATTATCATGAGCGGTTTCGCCGTACCACGCATCTATCAACAGAAGGTGCTACTGATCGGTGTTGCCATCGCTCTGGTCTTGCGCTTCATCTTTATCCTTGCGGGCGCTGCGCTCATCAACAACTTCAGCTGGGTCTTTTACATCTTCGGTCTTTTCCTGCTCTTCACTGGCTTCAAGCTGGCCAAGGGCGAGGAAGAAACCGATGCCGAGAATGCGTTTATTCGCTTCATGCGCCGCGTCTTCCCGGTGACCCAAAATTACGTCGAAGACAAAATGATCGTGAAGATCGATGGGCGTACGTGGATCACACCGATGATGCTGGTAATGATCGCCATCGGTAGCACAGACCTGCTCTTCGCGTTGGACTCCATTCCGGCAATCTACGGTATTACCCAGGAGCCATACCTGGTCTTTATGACCAACGCCTGGGCACTGCTTGGGCTCCGACAGCTTTACTTCCTGCTGGGTGGATTGCTTGACCGCCTGATCTACCTGAGCTACGGTCTCGCCTTCATTCTCGTGTGGATCGGCTTCAAGCTTATCGTGCACGCAATGCGCCATAACGAGCTGCCGTTCATCAATGGCGGTGAGCCCATCACCTTCATTCCTGAGATACCGACATTGCTCTCACTCGGAGTGATTCTGGTCACGATCGTCGTGGCAGCGGTTGCATCGCTCATGGTTACGTCTCGCCGAAACCGGCAGGCGAATGAAGAGGCCTAGTCAGGCGATTAACTGGATAACAAAAATCCGGCCGGGGATTTATTCCCCGGCCGGATTTTTTGTTCTGTGACAATACCTGGTGCTGGAGCGAAATCAGGTGAGACCGTGACTAAATGTAAGACAGGAGTATCCAGGCTCCGCCAATGATGATCGCAGCAGCAACTACCAGGCTCAAGCCGCCAGCTGTGCGATAACCCATCTTCCACTGTCGCCAGCCCATCATCGCAAGCATTGCGGCGATTCCCACCGCGAATGTACCCATTAATAAAACGAATGACATCGTGTAATTCCATTTCGCCGTACAATGAAGCAGGGCAAATCGGCCCAGATCCCTCGGCAAAGGTACCATCTGAATGCACAATCGTGGCATGAGACAACACATGCACAGCTCTGTTCGCGCATCTGAATTGGCTGATCATCGCATAACCCGCGGCACGCTCAAGCGAATCGCCCAGTTTGGCAGACCCCATCTTCGGCTCATTGTGGCGTTCGTGGTTGTGAGTGTCATTATCGCCGGGTTGGCAGTGGCTACGCCGGTTTTGGCCGGGCGTGTGGTCGATGCGATTGTTCAGCAGCAAGCGGAGCGTACAGTAATAGTTCTCGCACTGGCAATTGCAGGCATTGCAATCCTCGAAGCTGGGCTCGGACTCCTCGCCCGGTGGTTGAGCGCACGCATTGGTGAAGGTTTGATTTACGATCTGCGCACCACGCTCTATGAACATGTGCAGAATCAGCCAATCGCGTTCTTTATG
The DNA here is from genome assembly GCA_964646245.1 of uncultured Sphaerobacteraceae bacterium. Lineage (GTDB taxonomy): Bacteria > Chloroflexota > Chloroflexia > Thermomicrobiales > UBA6265 > UBA6265. Next base: position 1,380 of record CAZYDY010000031.1, on the reverse strand, counting down.
CGCACAAGAACGGGCGCTCTCGTCAGCCGTCTCAACAACGACGTCATGGGAGCGCAACGCGCCTTCGCGAGCACGCTCTCCGGCGTGGTCAGCAACTTTGTCATGCTCCTGCTCACACTTGGGGTGATGGTCAGTATCAGTTGGCAGATCACAGGGTTGGCACTCATACTCCTGCCGATTTTCCTGCTCCCGGCCCAACGAATGGGTGGGGTGATCGCACGCTATCAGCGTGAAGCCGCCGATGCAAACGCCGATATGGGAAATCGAATGACCGAGCGGTTCGGTGCCGGTGGTGCCACGCTGGTAAAGCTCTATGGCGATCCGCCTCGTGAAGCCAGTCTGTTCGCACAACGTGCTGGCATCGTGCGCGATATCGGAGTGAAAACCGCGTTGGCACAGACGTCGTTCATGATCTCGCTAACGCTCGTATCCTCACTTGCCCTGGCACTGGTGTACGGGCTGGGAGGCTGGTACGCCATCCGGGGAACGCTCGAAGCTGGAGCCGTCGTTTCGCTCGCCTTGCTTCTCACTCGTCTCTATCAGCCCCTCACTGCACTTGCCGGTGCCCGGGTCGACATCATGAGTGCAGTGGTCAGCTTTGAGCGAGTCTTCGAGGTGCTCGATCTTGAGCCCAACCTGCAGGAGCCGGATCGCCCGATTCCAATCCCGGAGGGGAAGGTCGACCTCGAATTCGACGATGTGACATTTAGCTACCCGACAGCGAGTGAGATTTCATTACCATCGCTGGAAGAGGGGTTGGACTTCGTGGATCGTGGCGGGGAAGAGATCCTGCATAACGTCTCATTCACCATTGAAGCCGGAACAATGACAGCACTTGTGGGCTCTTCTGGTGCCGGCAAGTCGACCATCTCCCAGCTTGTTCCACGTATGTATGACGTCGATTCTGGTGCCGTAAGAATCGGAGGCGTCGATGTACGTGATGTTGCGTTCAAGGATTTGCGCGATTCCATTGGCGTCGTCACCCAGGATGGCCACATGTTCCACGAATCGCTACGTGAGAACCTGGTTATGGCACGACCCGGCATTACTGATGACCAGATTTGGCCGGTGCTCGAACGCGTTCGGCTCGGAGCTCTGATCCGTGCGTTGCCTGAGCAACTCGATACTGTGGTCGGGGAGCGAGGATATCGCTTCTCCGGAGGTGAACGCCAACGACTCGCCATAGCCCGGTTGCTGCTGTCTGATCCCCAGGTGGTGATTCTCGATGAGGCCACATCCAGCCTGGATTCCACAAGCGAGGTTGCTGTGCAACTTGCGCTGGGCGAGGCTCTTGGTGGTCGAACAGCGCTCGTTATCGCACACCGGCTAAGCACCATTCGCGCTGCGGACGAGATTCTGGTCGTCGAAGCCGGTCGGATA
>CAZYDY010000030.1:9411-11065 GCA_964646245.1 uncultured Sphaerobacteraceae bacterium | reverse complement strand
CTTCTTCCACCAGGCTGAGCATGCCCAGCGCCAGGAAATCGATCTTGATCAGCCGCGCATCGTCGCAGGAATCCTTGTCCCACTGGCAGATGTATCGTCCATCCATCGAGGCTGGCTGTACCGGAATCAGCTCATTCAGCGGCGTCTGCGAAATCACCATGCCGCCGACATGCTGGGTGACGTGCCGCGGGAATCGTGCCAATTGCTGCGCGATATCAATGAGGAAACACCACGGAGCAGTGTGTTTGCGTGAAGCGTATTCCGGAAAGCGGTCGAGTTCGCTCCCAAGCCCGTCCGCATTGCGCGGCTCGCTTAGCTTGGCGATACGGTCGAGATCGGCGATCGGGAGCCCGAGTGTTTTACCGACATCGCGTACGGCACTGCGCAAGCGATACGTGCTAAACGCACACACCAGCGCAACCTTGTCCGTGCCATACACCTCGTACACGCGCTCGATCATCTTCTCCCGGATCTCGCGGGGGAAATCGATATCGATATCCGGCACCGAAGGCAACTCCTCATTGAGGAAGCGACCCACATAGAGATCGTGCGCCAGCGGGTCGACCGGCGACAACCCGATGAGATAACAGACGATTGAGCTCACCGCCGATCCACGACCTCTTCCCGGTGGCAGGAAGGATCGTGACCCCTGTGCCTCACGGCCGCGAAGCTCAGCGGAGACCTCCCGTGCCAGATCGAGCAAATCCCGATACATCAGGAAGAACCCGGCCAGGTCATGTTTGGCGATCAGGCGAAGCTCTTCATTCAATTGCGCCCGGGCCTTTGTGATCCGCTCCGGAGGGGTGCCTTCGTACCGCTTCTCGAACGATTCGTGACAAATCCGGGCCAGGTGCTCATCCGGTGTTTCGTCGGACGACGTGTCGTAATCCGGGAACTGGTAGTGCAAGTCAGTGGTGAGATCGAAAGCCTTGCACCTCTCGGCAATGAGTTCTGTTGTGTGGATGGCTTCCGGATAATTACGGAAGATCGTGGCCATTTCCCCTGGCGTCTTGAGATGGAACTGGGCGTTGGCCCGTCGCTGTTGATGACTGGTATCCAGCGTCGCCCGGTTGGCGATGCTCACCACGACATCCTGCAGGCGATGCCGCTGCTGCTCGTGGTAATGCACATTGCCGGTGGCGGCGTAGCGTACGCCAAACCGATCAGCCAGTGCCACCAGCCCGGCCACGCGTTGGGTATCACCAAAGACATAGTTCTGCTGAAGTTCAACAACAACATTGTTCGTACCAAACCAGCTGATATAGGTACGCAGGATGTGCTCGGCGTCGAGGATGCGACTCTCGGCTATCGCTGTACTAAGCTGCCCGTCCCTGCAGCCGGTGAGCAAAATCAGGCCTTCGGCGTAGGTGCCCAAATGCGATGTTGTGAGCAGGTCAGGCTCATCTGGTGTGCCATCAAGCGCGACAGGGGCGGGGAGGCGTCCGTGCTTGGCATCAGTGATCAATCGGCACAGGTTGCCGTAACCGGTGCGGTTCTCCGCCAGGAGCGTGAGGTGACTGCCATCATCGAGGGTGATCTCGGCACCGGTAATCGGCTGGATACCCTCGGCCTTGATCGCCTGGGCGAACTCCATTGCGCCATACAGGCCATCGTGATCGGTCACGGCCAGTGCGGTGTAACCGTACGCCGCGGC
>CAZYDY010000030.1:1522-9311 GCA_964646245.1 uncultured Sphaerobacteraceae bacterium | reverse complement strand
TCAATACGCCTGCTCGTACCAGGCATCCTCCATTCGATCATGGAAAATCGTCCGCATCTCACCATCCATCATCAGCAGCGCGAAATACTGCCGGTCAATCTCCTTCCGCCACCATTCGTCCTGCACAATCCACACATCCTGAATCTGCATCACGGCTACCTCCGTAGTTCTGGTGATCAACTTCGCCGGCATGCCGTTCTCGGCAATCACCGTTACCGGTTTCGGAACGTTCAGGGATCGAACGTTATCAGTGCGTGCCTTCGCTCCGGAATACGTGACCATGGCTCTACCTCCACTACGCGATACACGGGGTTCTCCCCGTACCGATGCCGCAATTGATCTACTGCTTCTGTCACTGGCTGGGCGTGGCGCGGCTGAAAAATGGGCAACGTGCCCTGCTGCGCGATGCTGTTGACAATGCCGCTGAGTTGCAGCGCGATCGCCTCAACCGGGCCCGGTAACTCCAGCGATTGCAACCGCAACTCAATCGCCCGAATCAGCGCCTGCTGGCCACAGGGCTCCTTCATCACCAACGGCCTTTCCCAACTCCGACGGTTCTCCAGGAATGCGCGCAATGTCACCTGGCGTACCTGTTTCCCCGCCAACACAGATGTGTTGAACGCTCGCGTTACCAGCCGGCGAATGCCGAGGAAGAGCATGTCCCGGCTTACTGCCGGACTCGGCATCTCGAGCTCTTCAACAACAACATCCTCTTTGGTGCGTGGTTGAATCAGGTGTTTGTCTGTACCGTTGGCGAGCTCCCACGCCAGCCGACCATTCGGTCCGAATCTCGCTGCCAACCTGGCAGGCGGCAGCGTTTGCAAATCACCCATTGTGCGCAGGCCAAGCCGCGACATCTGGTGCGTCATTTCGGTCGGGAAGGGGAGCCAGGTCACCGGTGCGTGGCTGAGAAATGCTTTCTCTCCACCTATTGGCACTGTGCGTACATCAGCTGATCTCGCCACACTTGCGGCGACCCGGGCGGTGAACTTGCTGGTGGCAACCCCGGCCCGAGGTCGCAGAATCGCCGGCACGCATTGCAGCATGCTGCGGGCCGCCTCGGTAGGGTTGGGGAAGTGTCGATCCAACCCTACCAGGTCGATATACCAACAGCCCTGCTCGTTTTCATCGGCTTCAACCAACGGGCTGAGTTGTTCCAGCTGCTTCAGGATATCCAGGCTCACGCGCGATTCCATTGCCGGATTTGGTTCCACCACCACAGCATCGGGCGTAAAAGTGGTGGCCTCGCGCAGGGTCATTCCCACGCGTACACCCTTGCGAGTCGCTTCGTCCGTAGCATCCAGGACAACGGCGCGACCACTGGCCGGATTGCTTAAGAGAAGGGGCAAGCCATCCAGCTCGGGTTGATCCAGTAACGCAATGCGTAATGCCAGGTGAGGAACGCGCAGACAGGTTATGGCCATGTGATCCTCCCGGTATGATCGTGTACGATATCAGAACACCTGTTCTTCGTGACCCGATATTAGAACATATGTTCTATAGCCGCAAGATGTGTCGGATTGTCACACAAAACCACCTCGAAACGCGGACACACGCTGTCTCACGTCATTGGCACACTTGTTCTAGTCACGAGGCAAGAGTGCCTCAACAGTCAAGAAAGGAATGATCGTGACACCGAACTGGCAACAGGAAATTCTCAAGACGATTGATGAAGCATTTAGTGGAAACCAGGGTATTTTTCTGGATTCAGGTACCGAACCGCTGGCAGAGGTCCGCACGCTTACACCCGAGCAGGCAAGCGTGCAGCTTCCCGGTGCCGGCAACTCGGTAGCGAACCAGGTACAACACCTCATCACTACCATCGCCATGCACAAGGCGCAGTTCAGGGGAGGAGAATTCCCCGATATGGATTGGGGAGCCGATTGGGATTCGCAACCCCTCACAGGGCAACAGTGGCAAGACATCCTGACCCAGCTGGAGGCATCAGCCCAGAACCTGAAGAGCTGGATCGCCAAACCCGCCGTTGAGCAGGATCAGGATTACGCCTCGGCAGCGGTAATGGCCGCTACTCACCTGGCATTCCATATCGGGCAAATTCAGCACGCAGCCGCCTACGCGAAGCAAGCCCAGGGAAGGTAACAATGACCACCACAATTAGCGCCGGCAACATCAAGGACGCAATCAAACTCCTCATGGCAGAAACATTCGATAATGCCAACGGCATCTATTTGGATAAAGGCGATCCCCTCTGGCCAACGCTGGAGAACGTCACTGCCGAACAGGCGAGTATTCCCATTGCTCCAGGCGGAAACAGCATCGCCGGCCAGATCAAACACATGATCTATTACTTCGATGTCTCCAGCGTCTTCATGCGAGGAAAAGAACCAGACACTGTAGATTGGGGCGCCGCCTGGCAGACCGTAGCGGTGGATGAAGAGGAGTGGAATGATCTTCGCCGCGAGCTCGGTGAATGGCAGGCCAAAATCCTGGAGATCATCGACACCACGCCAGATGAGATATTTGCCGACCCCAATGTGCTCGGTGGCACGTACGGAATCGTCGCTCACTCTGCATTTCATCTTGGCCAAATCAGGCACGCACTCGCAGCACAGGGAGGTTAGTCGTGACCAGCAACTTCAGGAGGGATACTTCGATGTTTAATCCAATACAGCACAATGTCGAGCTTGCCTATCGTCAGAGAAAAGTTCGCGCGGAATACATCCAGGCACAGCGGCAGGTTTCGCTGATCGGATTGCGTCAGATTCTGGGCAATACCTTCATCGAAATCGGTGGCAGAATCCACGGTATGGCACAGTCATCCTGTATGGAAGCCGCTGAAACTCGTGGACGCGTGCGCGGGGTTCTCCGCACTCCCGATGCAAGTGTTCGGGCCTCGATTATTCACTAGATTCATGTGACGGGTTCAGATGAATGAAGAGCCGCTCCCGGTCAGGGAGCGGCTCTCTTGTGCCATGAAACCATCCTCTTGACCGGTTGCACCAATTTGCAAAATAGTGACAAGAAGACACAGAATTTCTTGACCATGCGTACGTACGCCCATATACTTGGGTGTACGGACGACACGTGTGCCAATTTGTTTATAACATTGCACACCTCGACCACAACTTGGGAATCCCAACAGGGGCCAACATACTTTCAGCCGAACAGGGCCGAGGAGAGATTATAGATGCGACGTGCCGTCACCGGCATGCTTATCGTGGCGATGCTTTGCACGCCATTAATGCATGTTTTATCAACGCCGCAGACCGCCATTGCACAGGAATCATCGAGCGCAACCACCACGGATTTCCTGAACCTGCGCAGCCAGGCGTCGATGTCTGGAAGTGTCGTTCTTGTGATGCCGAGAGGCGCATCAGTTGTTGTCCGTGGCTCCGCCCAAAGCGGATTCCTGCCAGTCACATACAAGGGAACCCAGGGATGGGCACATACTGATTACCTGTCCGTCTCACGCCCGTCCGGTACATCTCACCAAACTGGCACTGTCACGGAAGCTCTCAACTTCCGCATTGGCCCATCCACCGGCCAGCGCACAATTTTGGTTCTGCCTGCTGGTGCAAATGTCACGGTGACCGGCAAGAGCTCCAATGGATTCCTCGCCATCACCTATGGCGGATACTCCGGCTTTGCCCACGGGGACTGGATTCGGGTCGGCTCCGGAAGCACCCCGCCACCTGCAGTGAAGCCTGCTCCAACCGCTGTGCCCAACGTACCGTCGCCTACCGGCAATGCTCGTGTGACGGAAGCGTTGAATCTCCGTTCACAAGCCAATACAACGTCATCCGTTATTCAGGTGATGCCAACCGGTGCTTCGGTAACGCTTACGGGCCGATCGTCCGGAGACTTCTTGCAACTGGAATACAGGGGACGCACAGGCTGGGCACACAAAACATGGATCAAGGCAGATACCGCCAGCACACCATCAAAACCGGTACCAGCGCCTGCACCTCCGGTCACGAACGTGAAGGGCAATGCGCAAGTAACTGAAGCGCTCAATCTCCGCTCACAGGCAAACACGTCATCATCCATCCTCGCTACCATGCCAGCCGGTGCCAGCATCACCCTGACCGGCGAGGTCTCTGGTCTCTTCTATAAAGTTCAATACAACGGCACCACCGGCTGGGCACACAAGGACTGGATCAAACCGACAGAGGCAACTGTCACACCCACGAAGACCGCCCGCGTGTCTGAAGCGGTTAACCTCCGTGAAGGCCCTGCCACCGAATACAAACGCATCCTGGTGCTGCCTGCCGGTGCAACCGTTACGGTAACCGGCCAGCGATCGAATGGTTTCCATTCCGTTTCCTACAACGGCAAATCTGGATGGGCGTTTAGTACCTATCTCGTTCTGGACCAGAGCCAGCAAAACCTGCCTGTCGTACCTCCCGGGAACCCGGGCACCGACACGGAACCGTATCCGCCAATCACGACGAACCAGGGCTTCCACTATACGAACGCCATCGTCGGGCCAACCCGGGGCACGCCAGAGCAGGCGATTGAGTATGCCAAACGGGCCAAGTCCCTCCATATCGCCGATGTGGAACTCTACGTATATGAGATCTATCGCCTTGCACCGACGCTCGGCTTCGATCCTTCGCTGCTCGTGGCCCAATCCGCATTGGAAACCGGGTACTGGCATAGCAAGTGGTGGGACGAGCGACTCAACCCGGCCGGACTCGGAATCAACGACGATCCGTCTACGCATCCATACAGTGCGAAGTTCCCGAACGGCACAATCGCTGCGCGGGCGCAGTTGGCGCACATGCACGCTGAGGTCTACGGAGACCGTGTCGCACTGCCGGTTGTGTTGCAAGGTGTAGATGCCACGTATGAACGTGTATTCCAGGCGGGATGGGCAGGCACAGTGGTTACCCTTGAGGATCTTTCCGGCACATGGGCCACCGATCCCGAATACGGCTGGAAGATTTCACGGGTGGCGTCGTACATCTTCGGCTAGCCGCAATGTACCCTAGATGAATACGAATCTGGATCAGGCGCGTACATCCGCGTCTGATCCAGTTAATCATCCAGGAGTGACCATGACATCTGAACTCATTTGGCAACATCTGGAAGCCCCCGGATGGGAACACGTCCGCGTGATCAGTGACCATCCCGGTTGGACCGTGTTCGATAGCATCCTCGTGCGTGAGGATAGCGGTCAGGTCCTCCGTGGTGGCTACACACTGGTTGTGGACAAGCAATGGCGCACCCTGGAGCTGCGCTTCATGCTGGAATCAGCGCCCGGATCCATGCAGGGTATTCATCTCCTGAGTGAAGGTGACGGACGTTGGACCGATGCTGAAGAGCAGCACATCCCTGAGCTCGATGGCTGTGTAGATGTGGACATCCAGTGGTCGCCACTCACCAATACCCTGCCGCTGAAGCGACTGGATATGAAGGATGGATCGAGCCACGACATTCGCGTCGCCTATATCTCCCTGCCGCAGCTGGCATTGCAAGTGGTCGATCAAAACTATCATCGCCCGGATGCTTCGACGCTCGAATTCTCCGCACCCGGCAGCACCGAGAAATACCTGATCGAAACCGATCAGGACGGCTACGTCTCCCACTATCCCGAGCTATTCACCCGTACCTGGCCGCGCTAACGAGGATTTAGAGGGGTAATCTCCGGTATCGCCACAGATATGTGACTCCTTGCGCGATCTCGTTAACAGTCGTAGGGTGTTAAGCCTACGTGTGCGCTCCGCAGAAATATCTGCAGGAGCAAACAAAGGGGACTCACAGTGGCAGGAACATACGTCGCATGAACGCATGGACCTCCCAATTCCTCCGCCGCACATTTGATTCACTCACCATCTACAACTACCGCATGTACTTCTTTGGCCAGGCAGTTTCCATGTCTGGCCAATGGATGATTTCCGTTGCGCAGGGCCTGCTGGTGCTTATGCTCACAGGGTCTGGAACCCAGCTCGGAATCGTCACCGCCCTGCAGACCCTGCCTGTTCTCTTACTCAGTGCCGTGGGCGGTATTCTGGTAGATCGCTATCCGAAACGAAACATCCTCTATGTAACCCAGTCGGCACAGCTAGTAATGGGGCTCTCCATCGGTCTGCTGGTTGTCACGGATTACATAGAACTCTGGATGGTGTTCGTTGCCGCGTTCATAAACGGCCTCATCAAGGTGCTGGATAACCCCACCCGGCAGACATTCGTACGCGAAATGGTGGGCCGCGATCATCTCACCAATGCTGTGTCCCTCAACTCAACCACCATGAATCTGGCCCGCGTTATCGGGCCGGCATTGGCAGGCGTGCTCGCCACAACAGTCGGCCTTGGCGTCTGCTTCATTATCGGCGGGCTCGCGTATTTCGGAGTGCTGTTCCAACTTACACGCATGCGCTCGGAAGAACTCCAGCCCGCGCCAATGGCCAGGCGCGCGAAGGGACAGCTAAGCGCAGGCTGGAACTATGTCCGCAAGGAGCCGGCGGTTCGCAACGTACTGGTGATGATGGCCATCATCGGCACATTCACCTACGAGTTCTCGGTCGTGCTGCCACTGCTGGCGGAGTTCACCTTTAACAACGGCGCAAGTGGATACGCTGCCCTTACCAGTGCCATGGGAATCGGAGCCGTCGCCGGTGGAATCTACACCGCTGGCAGGCGCCTGCGGCAAGCACGCATGCTCGTAATCTCCGCTGCACTGTTCGGCTGCACGGTGATTCTGGTGTCAATTGCACCCACATTTAAAGTTGCTGTGCTTGCCATGGTCGTCGTCGGTTTCTTCAGCATCAACTTCACATCGCTTGCCAATGTCACCATCCAGCTCAATTCACGCCCGGATATGCAGGGAAGGGTGATGAGCTTCTGGTCCATGGCATTTCTCGGAACCACCCCAATTGGAGGACCAATCATGGGCTACATCGGCGATCACGCCGGTGCCCGCGTGGCGTTGCTTATCGGTGGATTGGCGGCTCTCATTGCCGCAGGCATTGGCCTGATAACCGCCCGTTCCCAGGATGCGCAGCAGCAAACGGAAGCGTGAGTTCATAACCCAGCTGCCCGTAACCTGGCGAGTGCTGGTCTAGGAGCCCGGCTCCTCAAGGCTTCCAAACACGTTGTTAAGCGATTCTGCCAGGGTCGGATGCGCAAAAACACCATCTCGCAACGCCGTGTACGGGAGATCTCCCATCATCGCGATCTGGAGCATGGACGCGATCTCGCCACCTTCAATCCCGAGAATAGCCGCCCCCAGAATCCGCTCGGTTTCAGCGTGAACAAGTACCTTCATCAATCCGCGTGTCTCGTCTGTTTCCAGCGCGCGGGCGACACGCGACATAGGCATCTTTGCAACCAGGTAGGGCGTTCCTTGCTCCCGAAGCTGGGTTTCGGTTGGACCCACCCGACCCAATTGCGGGTCAATGTACGTGGTCGCGGCCACGATACGGTCGTCTATTGACCGGTTGCCACCATCGATGAGGTTGGTTTTGAGTACGCGAAAATCATCGTACGAGATGTGGGTGAGCTTCGGTCCGGGTCGTATATCACCGATCGCATAGATTCCAGGCTGACTGGTCTCGAGGCGACTATTCGTCGGCACATAGCCCTTTTCGTCCAGCTTCAGTCCCGTCTTATCGACATCAAGTCGATCTGTATTCGGCACACGACCAGCAGCTACCAACACATGCGAGGCGCGTATGGAGTCTGCCTCGCCGTTCTCTCCGGAAATCTGCAACACGATATCGTGGCCATCACGGTCGATCCTCGTCGGCTCGGTTTCGAACCTGATCGTGATGCCATCATCTTCAAAGATGTCCACAACAGCCCGAGCGATGTCATCATCCTCATTCGA
>CAZYDY010000030.1:0-1422 GCA_964646245.1 uncultured Sphaerobacteraceae bacterium | reverse complement strand
CCATCCGTTTGATCAATGCTGCTTCTACTGCCTTCCCGAAACATCGTTACGATGTCTCGCGTCCGTTGCCGTACAACAGACATATCAACGGACACATCGCCGATTTGCACTCCATAGTCATGTGACCGATGTGCAAGATGCGCAACGCGACCGGAGGCGACCATGGTTTTGGTGGGGGTGCAACCCCAGTTAACACACGTTCCACCGGCATATTCGCGTTCAATCAGCGCGGTCTTGCGGCCATCCGCTGCGAACGCGCTCGCAATCGGACCTCCACCCTGACCAGATCCAATTACGATGACATCCAAAGTTTCCATAGACATAGTGATTCTCCAGCTCGTGCAGTGTGAAGCCAGGTGGTGGAAAGCCCGCAACAGACGTGCCCTGACCGAATGAACGCAAATATGCCGCGAGCTTACCCGGCTTTTGGGAAGAATCGTCATAAGCTGGGGTATCATTCACGTGTGGAAACATCACACAAATACCGTTTGACCAGGCCGTACAAGGAGCAACCATGAGCTTACTGGATGGGAATGTAACCCTCTACGGGAGAGACCTCGAATTCCAGGTGATCCAGGAATCAATGAACAAGGTTGCTCACGGAAATCCCGGGCATTCAAGCCAGGTCGTATTTATCAGCGGCATGAGTGGCGTCGGCAAATCTGCGCTTGCCCAGAACATACTTGGCTCCGCTACCGCGAAGGGGTTTGATGTTTATCAAACAGCGTGCGAGCCCTTCCATGAAGGCATGAGCTTCTTCCCTGTACGTGAAATCGTCAGGCAGATTGCCGGTAGGCAGGCTGCCGGCGGATACCTGGCTCAACTCTACGGTGATGGTTCCACGCAATCGGATATGGCCTCAGTCAGTGAATCACTGAGCGCCGATCCATCCAGCCGTCGTGAAGCCATCGTCGCAACGTTCACGAACGTAATCATGGGCCGATTCCAGAATCCCGACGCCCGCCCGATTCTCATTTTTATCGATGATATGGAGCACCTGGATACAGGAAGCGCCGACGCATTGATCTGCCTGGTGTCCCGCTTCGGCGAGGGTCGCGTGCTCCTGTTCGGGGCGTACCGAAGTGACCGGGTCACGAACTCAAAGCATCCGCTCCGAACCCTAACCCGTTCAGCCCGACGAATGGAAGGAACCTTTTCAGAGGTTCAACTCACGGGGTTTAACCAGAATCGCTTCAACGCCTTTGTCGATGTGCTTCTTCCAGGTGAAACATCGTTACCCAAAACCTTCTACGACAAGCTGTACCGCGAAACCGAGGGAAACCCCTTGTTCACGCGGGAAGTCCTGCGAATGCTCGCATCCAAAAATCCAGACGGCACCGGAAGCTCACTCTCGAACGAGGATGGAGTCTGGCGCTACGAAGGTGATGTTGAACTTTGGGAAATCCCGGCCACGGTTGAGGA
>CAZYDY010000029.1:0-11136 GCA_964646245.1 uncultured Sphaerobacteraceae bacterium | reverse complement strand
GGCATAGGAGCTGTCAGCGTAATCGCAACTCTGCTGGAGGAAGGCGTGCCCGGTATTATCGTCACCGGTGTAGCCATCGGAAGCATGATGGCGCTACTCGTTCTCGCCTGGCGCTTCGATTCTGCGCTCATACTCGTCCTGCTGATCTCGCTGCTCGCTATTACCGCTGCCTGGCACTGGTTGCGGGATTCTGTGCTGCTGTGGTCGGCAGCGTTAATTCTCGTCTCGTGTGGACTTCTCACCGTCGCGCAAACACGATCATTCCATCCCGATCCGGGCGGAGTCTCGACCGCGCAGCAACTCCTGCCATTGGCATGGTTGCTTATCGTTCTCGCTATTGGGTTCGCCTTCTCCCGGGCAGTTTCTTCGCTTAAGCCCGATACAAGGTTGCCTGCGGGGATTGCCTCCGTCATCGTCACGATCGCGTTGCTTGTACCTACGTTCGATCAGGTTGCTAGCGGAGGCAGGGAACAATTTTCCATGACGAACGCTGCTATCATCGCCCCGGATGGCGAACTTCTGGCAGCTGAATGGCTGCAGCAGAACACCACCGGCACACCGGTTATCCTCACGAGCGATGGCCCCGGCCCGGATTCAGTCGGAACGATCAGTGCAATCACCGGGTTTCCGTCTGTGATGGGAAGTAACCCGGTTGAACGCACCACCAGGCCCGGGTGGGAGAGAATGGTTGAACATCGCACCATGGATGTCACCACCATTTACACCGGGGTCCATGATTGGGCGCTTGTCTCACCATTGATCGAGCAATATGGCATTCGCTATATCATCGTGGGCGATGAAGAACGTGCTCGCTACGGTTCGCTGGCAGAGTCATTCGCCGCCGCCGAGGCAAATGGTCATCTACAATTGGTCTTCGATCAGGATAACGTTGCCATCTATCAGGTTGTTACTGCTCCATAAACTGCGGGGAATGAGTGAATGTCAGAACAATCCACACCAGAATCGGAACCAGCCACCAGTCCGGAATCACGTCTGATTTCGTGGAAGGCGGCGGCGATCCTGGCTGTACTCTCGCTGGTTCTTGGCGTCTGGCTGGGGCAGGTCGCCTTTGTCTCGTCCAACACTCCCTCGCCTCGTATCGTCGAGATCGAGGTTGAGGATGAAGATCTCGAAGTGGGCGGAAACGTCGAGTACTTTGACGACCAGGAAGTCTACATCCTCACCATTAACACCATGCCTCCACCGGAAGAAGGTGAGGTTTTCCAGGTATGGGCGCAAACTGATGACATCGTTGTGAATGCCGGTGTGCTGAATCCGGCTTCACGGACCTTCGCCTTCGCCGCCTACAGTGGTCGTTACGAAACGCTCTTCGTTACTGCTGAGCCAGCCCCCTTTGGCAGCGAACAGCCCACATCAGATCCGCTGATCACCGCCGACCTCACCGAACTCGAGGAAGAGGACGATTAGTCCCGTCACTGATGACAGCCCCTCAAAAACGCGCTATACAGAGTCAGAGAACGCACGCGACAAACGGGTCGAACGTGCCTGTGATTTTGTTAATAAAAGGAGCGCGACGATGAGTAATCGCACGCCACTCGTTTCACATGACGGACCAATCCGCTGGGGCATCGTCGGCGCCGGCAATATCGCAAAGATTTTTGCGCGCGATATGCCGCTCGCCGAGGGTGCAGAACTCGTCGCTGTTGGTTCCCGCTCGCAGGAATCAGCCGATGTATTCGGCGATATGTACGATATCCCCCGCCGGTATGACAGCTACGAGGGCATCATCAACGATCCTGACGTCGATGTGGTCTACGTTGCGACTCCACACCCGATGCATCACGACATCGTCATTCAATTGCTCAATGCCGGTAAGAACGTATTGTGCGAGAAGCCGATGGCCATGAACGTCGCTGAAACGCGCGAGATGATTGCCGCTGCCCGGGACAACGGTCGCTTCCTGATGGAAGCTGTCTGGACCCGATTCCGCCCGGCGATGGTTAAGGTGCGTGAGTTTATCCAGAACGGCACCCTCGGTGACATTCAGTACATGACGGTGAATATGGGGTGGAATAACCCGTATGATCCGGATTTCCGTCTCTACAACAAGGATCTCGGTGGATCGGCGCTGTTGGATGCCGGTGTCTATGCCGTGCAGATGGTGCAGATGGTCCTCGGCGAGCCGGTTGAAATGGTCAGCGTGGCCACACTTGGCGAGAGCGAGGTCGATGAAAACTGCATGATCACCACGCGCCACGCCAATGGAGCAGTCGCCAATGCCGGAGTCACCGTGCGGGCGAACAGTCGCAACCTTGCGATGATTGCAGGCACCAAAGGCAGCATCGTGATGGATCACGATTGGCACCGACCCAGCACCTTCACCCTCTTCGAAGACGGTAAGGACCCGCAGCCATTCGATTGCAGCCACGAAGGTATTGGCTACCAGTACGAGATGATGGAAGTCGGCAAATGCCTGCGCGAGGGATTAACCGAACACCCGGTTATGCCGCTCGATGACACGCTCATGGTTGCGCAGATCATGCAGGATGCCATTCGCAGCTGGGGCGTCACCTATCCCTTCGATCGGGATTAGTCGCTTTGGTCAGCCCGGATAGCAAACCAGGGCTGACCAATATGGCGATGCAGCCCGATGGGCGGTACCATTCCGCCAATATGGAACGTTGTTCTGAAAAGGATGCATCGCCGTGTCACCTTCAAGACATAGTGGAACCCCCGAGCGAGTTACCGTCATTGGCCTGGGGCGGTTCGGCTCCACCGTCGCCAAAAGTTTGAGCGAACAGGGCTACGAGGTTCTGGCGATCGATCGTAACGAACGAATCGTGCAAGAGGTCTCAGAGTTCGTCACCCTCGCAGCCGAAGGCGACGGTACCGATCCCGACCTGCTGGATCAGCTCAATGTCGCGCAATCCGACGTCGTGGTGGTAGCCCAGGGTGAAAGCCTGGAGGCCAGCGTTCTTTCCACATTGCTCGCAAAGAAAATGAACGTGCCGTGGGTAGTAGCCAAGGCCAAGACCCACCTGCACGGCGAACTGCTGAAAAAGGTGGGCGCGGATCGGGTGGTGTTTCCGGAAATCGATGCCGGCATTCGCCTGGCTCACTCCCTTGGCGTGCGCCACATTACGGATTACATCACGCTTTCCAATACCGCCGGTGTCGCCAAAATCGAAGCTCCTGCCAACCTGGTTGGACACTCGATTGAAAGCCTGACCAAAGATATCGAGGGCAAGCTCAACGTGCTGCTGATCAAGCGCGGCAACGATCTGATCACCGTACCGCACTTCCACGAAGCCATTCGGGCGCACGATGAACTCCTGATCGTCGGTGCCGACAACGACATCGCCCGCTTCGTTGGCCATAGTCCAACACCCGATGGAGACAGCGGAAAGTCGTGAGCGAGCGCAACCCACGGCGACTGGGAAACAAGGTCGTTCGCAAGCGACTAAATGCGCGCGAAGTGATCGAGCTCGATCAGGACGATCTGCAAAAGCGCAGGACAACGATCAACGATCACGCCAAGCTGTTCGTCGCTGCCGTGGTGGCTATCTTCCTGGTCGGATCGGGTCTGTTGATGTTGCCGATCGCAGCGGAAGCAGAGCACCGTACCAATTTCATCGATGCCCTTTTCACCTCGGTCTCCGCATTCTCCGTCACCGGTCTCACCACAGTGGAAACGCAGGAACAATGGAGCTTCTTCGGTGAGGCCGTAATTCTGGTGCTGATCCAGATCGGTGGCTTTGGCTTCATGGCCGGAACATCGCTCGTGCTCGTTGCCCTTGGCCGTCGGTCCAGCCTGGCAGCAAACAAGATGATGCAGGACGGCTCACCCGCGATGACCCTCCGAGAGGCATCTCACTTCTCGCTGCGTATCGTGAAGTTTATGGCGATATCCGAAGCGATTGGCGCCGTGATCCTCACCATCTATTTCATGCGAAGTGAGTCAATCCTTACCTCTGTCTGGTGGGGAATATTCCACTCCGTCTCGGCGTTTTGTAACGCCGGTATCGACCTCCAGGGCCATCACTTCTCACTGGCGGGGCAGGCGGAGTCGCCCGTCTTCCTGATGACCATCGCGGGCCTTGTACAGCTGGGAGCACTCAGCTACATGGTGCTCAATGACATCTGGAAGCATCGGGCCTGGAAACCACTTGCGCTCGATTCCAAGCTGGTGATTATCACGAACTTCGCCCTGATCGCCATGGCAAGTGTGCTCTTCCTCGCCGTGGAGTGGAATACTGCGATGACCGACGTCCACGCCGGTTGGAAGCCGGTGAACGCCGCATTTGAAGGCATTGCATCCCGAACCTCCGGTTTCTCCAGTATCAACTGGGGTGAAGCTCACGACTCGAGTATGTATCTCTGGATCGCCATCATGATGATCGGCGGTGCAGCCGGCTCCACCACAGGAGGTATCAAGCTCGCGACCATTGCTGTTATCGCGATGACGGTGATGTCCACGATCAAGGGACGAGACGAGTCGCAGGCATTCGGTCGCCGCATCGCACCGCAGGTCGTCTTCCGCGCGCTCTCGGTCATCGCCCTCTTCCTGGTGGTGCACTTTGTTCTCTCATTGATGCTGGTTCTGACAGAGGACGTATTTAATGAGGAGAGCTTCAGCTTCCTCTCGTTGATGTTCGAGGCCATGAGTGCGCTCGCCACCGTTGGGTTGAGTACAGGCATCACTGCAGACCTGAGCATCGGCGGCAAAATCGTGCTGATCATCGGCATGTTTATCGGCCGGCTGGGTCCCATCACCCTGGCATTCGCCCTGCAAAATCGCCAGAAGCACGAACGCTTCCGCTACGCTGAATCCACCATCCGCATCGGTTAGTTGCGTACGACAACCGTTTCCGGGAACCCAATCCGCGGAACGTGCGTTGATTGTTGAAACGCCGATCATAACAAGGATGGTTATCCGTGGCCTTCCCCCAAACACCACACGAGCTTTCACGTATCGCTGCCAGGTTCATGCTGGTGTTCATCATGGCACCCTTTGTTTTGACTCTGCTGCAATTCGTTTTGTATGCGTTCGGTCTGGGGCTCTTTCCCGCGCCAGGTGCCTCGGCTAGCGTATGGGCGGCATCCTTCGGGATGGGCTGGGTGTACACGGCCATGATCTCGCCGGTATTTGTCGCCTTTGCATACCCACTCCTCGCATGGTGTATAGCGTCGGTCGGAGTTCTGGTGGCCAGTCGGGGCCCAGCCCTGGCAGGTGCCATCTTTGCCTTCGCTGCCTTTGCCGCATCTCCCGGGCTCCGGAACGATTACTGGTTCGTAACCGCCATCAGTGTTGTTGTGCTGGTGTGGCTGGCCCTGGCGGGTTGGTCACTTCGGAAATACGTCCACAAGGTTCAGCTCGATCCCCGAGCCGCCGAAGACGTCCACCTTCAACATCACGCCCTTCAGCAGCGTGAGATTTCCACCCAGGAGATCATCTCGCGACGATAAGCCTGCATACGTGGACAGCCCCACAGCAGCGCGTTATCGACCTTTGTCTACCCGGCAACGTCCCTTCGCCGGTGCTGCTTGTTAAATAGATAACCGCCCGGAGGATGGTCCGGGCGGCTACGAGCAACACCACGTTGTAGGAGGGAAGGGGTCGATCAACGAAGTGGCTGGCAACGTCGATCACGTTGGTGTTGACTCAATGATAGGGTTGCCGGGGTGTCATTACAGGTACCGATGGTATACGAAATTCGTGCCATTTGCACCGGATTATCCGCAACTGTACGTACATTCCGGTCCGCCCTGTGCCTCCCAGGCAAGAAAGCCGACTCGAAAACTCGGATATTCCCACAGTTACGGCGCAATCCACGCGGTGAACATAGTGTATTCCGCACCGGATGCAACCCTTGTTGTGTGCTACCATACTACCGGTCTGCGGGTGGATTTCCTGCCCGACAACTTTCCATGTGTGGAGTAGGGATTCGTGGAATATCTTGGTAGCAACTGGATTGTCGTCGTCTTTATGGTGGTCACCACCTTTGTCATGGGCTTTGCCATGGCAGGAATTTCGACCGTCCTCGGCCCTTCCCGTCCCAGCAAGGCAAAGTCCGACCCGTATGAAAGCGGTGTGCCGGATATCAAGCCGGTCCGCGCCCAGTTTTCAACCCGTTTCTATGTTATCGGTATGCTCTTCGTGATCTTCGATCTGGAGGCCGCGTTTATCTATCCGTGGGCAGTTAATTTCGATTACTTCGGCCTCGGTGGATTCCTGCACATGTTCGTCTTTATTTCGTTGCTCATGCTCAGCTATGCCTATGCATGGAAGAAAGGTGCCCTCGAATGGGTTTGATCGACGATCGCTTCGACAAGAATATCTTTACAACCTCCATGGACTTCCTCTTCAATTGGGGAAGGCGATCCTCCCTCTGGTGGTTGCAGTTTGGCCTGGCCTGTTGCGCCATCGAGATGATTTCCGCGTCCATGGCCCGATTTGACCTCTCCGAGCGATTCGGAATGCTCTTCCGATCCTCTCCGCGTGCCGCCGATCTCATGATCGTTGCCGGCACGGTAACGAAGAAAATGGCACCCATCGTGAGGACACTGTACGATCAGATGTCCGAGCCGAAGTGGGTGCTAAGTATGGGTAGCTGCGCGAACGTCGGCGGCCCGTATGACACCTACGCAGTGGTGCAGGGTGTGGACCAGGTAGTTCCGGTGGATGTGTATGTCCCCGGCTGCCCGCCAACCCCGGAAGCCCTGTATTACGGCATTCTGCAGCTGCAGAACAAAATCATTAAGTACGAAACCATTGCTCGCAAGCAGGGCAAGGGCCGCGCTGAAGATGCGCGAGTGTCCGAGCGCCAGGTGGCGATGTCAGGCATTCGAGGCTAACAGCTACGGTGCGGACCGGATTCACTCCGGCGCCGACAGGGGGAGAGCACATTGAGCTCCGGTGAGAACCCAACAGCAGAACAGAAGGCAGTGGTCGCCAGCGGAACAGGCTGGGAGCGCGACCTTTGGTTTGACGACGATCTGAGCAAGCACCCGGTTGTGCGCGAGCTTCGCCTTGCGTTTCCGGATGACTTCCTGGATGCCGTTCGCTTTCGGAACGAAACAACAATCTACGTCACACCGGCTCGCTACCGCGATATCGCTATTTACATGCGAGATCACGACAAGCTGCAGGTGAACTTCCTCTCCGATCTCACCGCAGTGGATATGCTCACCCTGCGCACCTCCCCGCGATTCGATGTAACTGCACAGCTCTACAGCATCCCGAATCGCACCCGTATCCGCATGAAGGCAAGTATTAACGACGGCGAAACCATCCCAAGCCTGGTGCCGGTATTCAATGGCGCCAACTGGCTGGAGCGCGAGTGCTACGACATGTTCGGCATCTTCTTCGAAGATCACCCGAACCTCCGCCGCATGCTGCTCCAGGAAGATTGGGATGAGGGCCACCCGCTGCGGAAGGATTACCCGACCCGCGGCTGGAAGGACTATCCGATTTACAACAAGGAACGCACCGTCCGGCGCACCAAAACACGCTGGACCGGGCGAGGGGTGTAATCCATGGATACCACCAGATCTGAATTCAACGTCCTGGAATCCACCCAGACCGAGTACTCCGGAACCCTCATGGTTGAGGATGAGCAGGAACTCGAATCTGGCGAACGGCTGATGACCCTGAATATGGGGCCGCAGCACCCGTCAACACACGGCGTAATGCGCGTGCTGCTCAAGCTCGATGGCGAAACCGTTGTCGAGTGCGATCCCATCATCGGCTATCTGCATCGCGGTACCGAGAAGCTGTCCGAAACCAAGCGCTATGCGCAAATCGTTCCCTGGACCGATCGGCTCGATTACACAGCCGCCCCGCAGAATAACCTCGGCTACGTACTGGCCGTAGAAAAGCTGCTCGACCTGCAGGCACCAGAGCGTGCCCAGTACTGGCGGGTCATCATGGCCGAGCTCAGCCGAATTGCGGCTCACCTTGTGTGGCTCGGTACTCACGCGCTCGATATTGGTGCGCTCTCCATGAGTCTGTACACGTTCCGCGAACGTGAAATGATCATGGATATCTTCGAGAACTTCGTGGGCGCCCGCCTGACCACAAACATGATGGAGATCGGCGGATTTAGCCGCCAGATTCCGGATGGACTGGTCGACCAGATTCGTACATTCCTGCGCGTATTCCCGAACCGAATCACCGAGTACACCGATCTGCTTAGCGCGAACCCGATTTGGCTGAACCGCACCAAGGGCGTGGGCATCATCTCACCAGAAGCTGCCATTTCCTATTCCCTCACCGGTGCATGCCTGCGCGGTTCCGGTATTAACTACGACGTCCGCAAGGCCGAGCCATACCTCGTATACGATCGGCTCGATTTCGAAGTGCCCCTCGGGCAGTTCGGCGATGTATTCGATCGTTACCTGGTACGTGTCGAGGAAATGCGCCAGGCGCACAGCCTGATTCAGCAGGCGCTCGATTACATTGAACACGACGATTCGCCACTGATGGCATACGAGAGCCCATACGTTATTCCTCCGCACATGGGCACCCTCACCACCGCTGAAGATATGCAGCGGCACTTCGTGTGGGTGATCAAGGGCTTCAACACCCCGGTGGGCGAGGTCTATCAGGCGATCGAGCACAGCAAGGGCGAGTACGGCATTCATATCGTGAGCGATGGTGGATCCATGCCATACCGAATCCGGTATCGCACGCCAGACTTTGTAAATCTGGGCGTGTTACCGCACATGGCACAGGGGGCCATGCTGGCAGATATGGTGGCGCTCATCGGCACCATTGATATCGTGCTGGGTTCGGTAGACCGCTAACACGGTTCCAGATGCGTGGGTGTCTGAAACCGGAACATTGAGAGAAGTACCATTGCTGCGGATGACCTCCGCATGCTTGGGTGGACGGAGAGAAGGGTGTCAGTGGGAAACCATTGCCACCACGAGGCAGAAACCGGAACATGGGTGACCAACCAATCTGGATCACGTTTATCGTGACCTTTGTCATCATGATTGTGCTCCTTACCAGCATGGCCTACACCACCTGGTATGAGCGCAAGGTCCTTGCACGTTTTCAGGACCGTCTTGGCCCAACCCGTACGGGTCCGGCCGGATTGCTGCAACCGCTGGCAGATGCCGTAAAGCTGATGGGTAAGGAAGATCTCGTACCCGCAGCAGCTGACCGAAAGGTCTTTCTTTTTGCTCCACTAATCACATTCGTCACAGCTATCCTCTCCGCAGCCGTGATTCCGTGGGGCGGCACCGTCGAAATCTTCGGTCGCAGCGTCAATCTGTATCCAACCGACCTCAACGTTGGCGCGCTCTTTGTCCTCGCCTCCGGCTCTATTGGTGTGTACGGCATCATCCTGGGCGGTTGGTCGTCCGGTAACCGGTTCGCACTTCTCGGTGCACTTCGTTCCGCAGCGCAGGTGATCTCCTATGAACTGATCCTCGGGTTCTCACTGGTGGGTATCTTTATCATCACCGGCACCATGAGCCTTACCGAGATCATGTTCCGCCAGCACGAAACCTTCAGCATCGGTCCATTGGAAATCAGCAACTGGTTCATCCTGAGTCAGCCGCTGGCATTCATTCTCTTTGTGATTGCAGCTGTCGCGGAAACCAACCGCGCTCCGTTTGACCTTCCCGAAGCGGAATCCGAGCTTGTCGCCGGTTTCATGGTCGAATACTCCGCAATGCGATTCGCCCTCTACTTCCTGGGTGAGTACATCAGCATGATCGTTATCAGCCTCTTCGCTGCCACGCTCTTCCTGGGTGGAACCAGTGGGCCGGGCGCCGAACAGTATTGGGGCCTCGGTATCATGTGGCTCGTTGTGAAGGTCCTTGCCTTCCTCTTCTTCTATATATGGCTTCGCGCCACGCTCCCGCGCTTCCGCTTCGACCAGTTGATGGGTCTTGCCTGGAAGGTGCTGCTGCCGCTGGCCATTCTCAATATCGTACTGACTGCGTTCTTCCGCCTCGTCGGCAATGGGCAGGTGTTCTGATGAAGATGCAAATGATGACAATCACAGGAGGCTCCTGCTAATGTCCTGGGAACTCGTCTTCTTCGCTGTTTTCTCTGCAGCTATGCTGATCTCGGCGATCGGTGTAGTAGCGTTCGAGAAGCCAGTACACTCCGCCGCCGCGCTGGTGGGTGCCTTTATCAATGTGGCAGCGCTCTTCGTGATGCTTGCTGCTGAATTCCTCGCCGTGCTGCAGATCATTATCTACACCGGTGCGGTGCTGGTTCTGATTCTGCTCACAGTAATGTTGGTAGATCCAGACAAGCTGCCCACCTTCTATGTAGGCAAGCCACTGCAGCGCAACGTCAGTGCAATCGTGGGAGTAATTCTCCTCGCCGAAGTCGGTGTTGCAATCGTGACGCGTGAGGCCCTCCAGTTGATCGGCCCGCACACCAACGCCATGGTGGATAGCATGGGCGGCAACGTACAGGCAGTTGGCCAGGTTCTGCTTGGCGAATATGCGCTCGCGCTCGAGATGGCCTCGGTGCTGCTCGGTGTTGGTGTTATCGGCGCAGTAGTTATCGGCTTGCCAGAACGCAAGAATCCGCTAACGGTTGCGACCACCAGTCTGGGACACAGCCGCGGCGCACCCGATATGCTTACGCCTGGGCACAAGTTTGAAACTTCAATGAATATTCCGCCGGAGCGCTACGATGCGCCAGAAGGCGAACGCAAGATCGTGATGACGCGCGACGCCGATGATTACAAGTACCCCGGCGACACATCGAAGTAACGCCGATAGGGGATTGGGGACGTTTGAATGGAACTGACAACGAATCACTTTCTGTTTGTGAGTGCCGCACTGTTCATCATTGGGTTGATGGGCGTGCTCACGCGCCGCAATATCCTCATCATCCTCATGTGTGTGGAGATGATGGTGGCCGCCGTGGGTATCACGTTCCTGGCGTTTGCACATGAAACCGCCACGATCAACGGACAAGTGTTCTTTCTCTTCGCACTCGCGGTCGCTGCGGCCGAAAGTGCAGTTGCAATGGCCATTGTGGTCGCTCTCGGACGCCACGGTAAGGCGCCGGATGTGGAGCAGATGCAAGCGCTGCGTAACTAGGATTATGGTTTCCGGCGGTGTGCCGAACACCGCCTGGGGTGATTTCGAGGCGTCGATTGCGAGCAACAGCAGGTTGCCGCAATCGAATACTGGCAGAGGATA
>CAZYDY010000028.1:0-11163 GCA_964646245.1 uncultured Sphaerobacteraceae bacterium | reverse complement strand
GCTGCGCGTACTCTGTCCAGCTCCAGCCGATGTGCTCCAGGATGTGAGCCTCCAGCATTTGCAGCTCGGCTTCCTTGTGCCCGACCCAGCCGCGATAGTGCGGTGTGAGTGCTTCGGGTGCGGAATCTCCCAGCAGGATGGCGCGCGCGGCGGCATCGTCGACCAGGCCGTACACGCGGCCGCTCGGGAGATCGATCATGGTGGGAGCGAAGCGGTGTCCGCCCAGGTGAGAGCAGCGCCAGACTCGTGTGTTCGGGAGCGACTTTGCAGCCACATGCATTTTCAGGTACATCGGAGCGCCGAATGTGGCGCAGCAGGCATCTCGACTGCCGTGGGTGCAGATGGCGACATCGCGCCATTGCGTTGGATCGATGACAGCAGTCGTTGGAAGGGGTGCATTTGTTGCCAGGGATTGGATCACACTGGCGATGTCGCCATCGGACGCGATGATCTCGCGCTTGTTGACGACGCCATTGATCACCTGAATATCGATGAGACGAGCGCCCTCGACAGCGTAGGCGGGATCCGGTGCCAACAGGTAGACAGATACCTTGCCCTGCTGTTCCTGGAGCTCCTTGATGGCGGTGGTGACTTCCTGCGGGATGTGAGGGGTTTCCAGTGGAACACGCGCCCATGGCAATGGAACCTCGAACAGAAGGGCCCGGCTGAACGCGGAGGCGCTACCAACAGGTGCTTCCAGAGAAACATCGCGAGAGTTGTGCGAGCAAAAGGCGGTGGAAGTGGTGGACATCAATAACCCCGAGGAAATCCGACTGAACCAATATGGATTCTACGAGGGACCGGGTGAGGTGTCAAAGTGGCTACAGATCCCTGGGTGCCCAACTCATCCATCCCCAGCGGACGCTTGCGAGGCGCAAGAAGACTCCTGTGCTGACACCGACCAGTACCAGGACCTCCCTCGGTGCGCCAAGACTGCGTGCCAGGACTATGGCGATACATGCGCCGAGTGCAGCCAGGCCGTAGAGTTCTGTCTGTTTGAAGATAGGTGGAGTGACTCCGGTCATCGTATCGCGGATGACACCACCACCAATGGCGGTGATGATTCCGAGCAGGATTGCTGACCAGAATGAGAGATCGGCATCGAATGCGCGCAGTGTACCGGCGACCGCGAAGTTGCCGAGTGCGATTGCATCCAGAACGGTAATCGACGTTTTTAGTTTGCCGATGTGTCGTCCCCAGATTGCGACCGAGGCTGTGGCGACCATGACTGAGGTGAGGTAGAGCGGATTGGTGAGTGCGAGGGGTGGTCCGAGGGGCAGCATGATATCGCGGATGATTCCGCCGCCGAGCCCGGTAACCAGCGCCAGGAACCAGATGCCGAGGATGTCATAGCGAAAACGCAATCCGACGAGCGCACCGGTAACTGCACCGACGCAAATCCCAAACAAATCAACCGCCAGAAAGACTGTATCCGTATCGAACACGCCGGTGTGTCCTCCGTACTCCCCTACTCGCCAGATTCTCCGGCGTCCTTACTAGTGTGACTGATTTTCGGTTGGGTTTCGATCAGGTTGGTTTTCCAAATTGGATTCCAGCTTTGAAAGGCCTTTTGCAGCGTGCCTTGCATATGCACCTATCCACCGTTCGTGGATGCGCTGGATCGGGATAGCGTTGAGGTGGTTCCAGCGTTCACGGCCGCGACGTTCGACAATCACCAGGTCCGCCTGTTCCAGCACGCGCAGGTGTTGCATGACGGTGGTGCGATCGAGGTCGGGTAGCAGTTCGGCGAGGGCTCCGGTTGTTCTGGGGCCAGGTTTGAGCGCATCCAGAATCTGGCGGCGGGTGTCGTTCGCCAGTGCCTTGAAGACCAGGTTGTCATTACTGTGGTTTGACATGTGATAAATATATCACATATAGTGGAGCCAGTCACGACGTACTCAAAGGAGATACACATGGAACCCGGATTCACTATCAGCGGTCGTATTTCAAAACCCGTACATGAAGTTTTCGAGGCTGTAGCCAACCCGGAACGTCTTTCCAGCTACTTCACAACCGGGGGTGCCAAAGGTCGGTTGGAAACCGGATCCGTGGTCACCTGGGATTTCCACGATTTCCCGGGCGCGTTTCCCGTGAACGTGATTGAAGTGGAGCAGGACAAGAAGATTGTGTTGCGATGGGATGCTGCGGAGTCCGTGGTGGATGTCGATGCTGCCGGGAATCACCAGACGACCGTGACGATGACATTCGAGGCGCTGGAAGGCGATCGCACCCTGGTGCAGATCAGCGAGTCGGGATGGAAGAGCAGCCGCGAGGGTCTTGCTGCAAGCTACGACAATTGCGAAGGCTGGACCTCCATGCTCAACGCGATGAAGGCGTGGATGGAGCACGGCATTAACCTGCGCGAGGGATTTTACGTATAGCGTGTGCTGTGCTGGGTGCATGAGCCAACCTGGCACATCGCGTCGTGATGGTGGGCACGAGGGAAAACCCTGTTTTTCTGTCACTAACCTCGTATAAGTACGATCCAAGCCGGAACGAGCCGAAGAAATGGTATGGATATTGCGCAGGTGCCTTGACGAAGCTTCAGAATCTTGAAGCAGTAAGGAAAGGACGAAAGTAATGGCTCGTCAGGAACTGTTTGTTACATGGCTCAATGATGCACACGCAATGGAGAACACTGTTGCGGCAGCGTTGAAAGACCAGGTCGCACTCGCGGAAGGCCAACCTGAAGTACAGAAAGCGATTGAGGGGCACCTGGAAGCGACACATCGCCATATGGAGATCGTGGAAGGCTGCCTGGAATCGTTGGGCGAGAGCACATCTGGCATGAAGGATACGATGGCCAAGATGGGCGGCAAAATGCAGAGCATGATGCAGGCGGGCGCTGGAGATACGCTGGTTAAGGCTGCGCTGAACGACTACTCCGCCGAGCACATGGAGATTGCATCGTACGAAGCACTGATTGTTGCAGCGAACGAACTCGGCCATACAGACATTGCAACCAAGCTTCAGGGCATCCTGGAGGATGAGAAGCAGATGGCCAACTGGCTGCAGCAGCAAATTCCGGTGTTGACTCGTCAGGAACTTCTCAACGCGAACGACTAATACAAATTCGAATTTGGAAGGGCGCCAGAACATTTCTGGCGCCCTTCTTTTGGTTGCAGCTATCGGCGAGCTTTGGCGACCTTGCGGGCGATGAATCCACCAACGAGCGCGGCTCCCAGCATCACTGCCGGTACGGCAGCAGCTGTTGGTGGCGGCTCGGTACGAATGCTGGATTCTATGCCGAGCGCACTCTTGCTCACCGACTTCAGCACAGCCGTGCCGATGTGGAGCGGAAGATAGAGTGCCGGGATCATCTTTGCCCACAGGAGTGGGTTGCGCCCGGCGATGCGTGCAGCAATGAATCCTGCGGGTACGAACCCGAGAGTGGCAAGCACCATGTCTGTTGGCTTCACCACGAACGCGACCACGGCAGTGAGCGCAGTGATGCCGGCCCACTGCAGCGGACTTGAGCCGCGACGTCGGCCTTCGAGGATGAACATCGCCGACGATGCGAACCAGGTGACACCTGCTACACCGTTTAGGGCCTTGGCGAGTTGGCCCTCGGCGATGATTGATGCGCCAACGATGACAGTCGCGACTGCGAGCGTGCCGGTAGCCATGCGTTCCTGCGAGGTTTCCCCCAGAAGGTTATAGAAAGATCCGTTGTTCACTATCGATATCCGTTTCTAAAGAAATTCCGCGACCACACTATTGGCGAGCATCATGCCGCGTTGGGTCAGGCGGATGCCATTATCGGTCGGTTCGAGCATGCCGAGCTCTGTCATCCGCGTAATCGGTTCGCCAAAGATTTGGTGCATTGATTCTCCGTGGCGTGCCAGGAATGCGGCCTCATTCACGCCATCGTTAAGGAACCGGAGGCCAAGCATCATTGTTTCGCCTCGAGCGGTTTGCTCGTCCAACACTTCTGTATTGGACTGCGGCAGGGTGCCATCCGCCAGGTTGTTGATGTAGCGCTCCGGGAGGAGCTGGTTCATGACGCGATTGCCGTTCATGGTCCCGAAGGCGCCCGCACCAATGCCCAGGTAATCACCATGTTGCCAGTAGATGGCGTTGTGACGGGAGTATCCGTTGGGCTCACGGCACCAGTTCGCGACTTCGTAATGATCCCAGCCGGCCTCACCCAGGATCTGGATCGCATCTTCATAGAGATCGGCAGCAGCATCGTCGTCTGGAATCTTCAGGATCCCGCGTGCGGCAGCATCGGCATACGGGGTGCCTGGTTCGACAATGAGACTGTAGAGGCTGAGGTGATCCGGGCCCTCCTCCCCCATTTCAACCAGCTGATGCAGGTCTCGTTGCCAGCTTTCGCGGGATTGCCCCGGCCATCCGAAAATGAAATCGAGGTTCACACGCTCGAATCCGGCACGGTGTGCATCGGCGAGAGATGTCAGCACATCAGATGATTCGTGCTGTCGACCGAGTGTGCGCAGGCCGCGGCGATCGAATGTCTGTGCGCCAATACTCAGTCGATTGACACCAGCGGCGCGATAGCCCTCCAGGTGCTCGAATGAGAGGGCGTTCGGGTTCGCTTCCATAGTGATTTCTGCGTCGGCATGAACCGGGAGCACTGCGTGGACACCGGTGAGGATGGCCTCGATTTGCGCCGGCGAGAGCATGCTGGGGGTACCACCGCCGAGATAGATGGTGGAGGCGGCGCGGCCATTGGCCTCCCCTGCCCTCAACTGAAGCTCGTTGACCACGGCGTCGACGTAGTTGGGGATCAACTGATCCTTGCCAGCGTAGGTGGTGAAATCACAATAGGGACAAATGTGTGCGCAAAAGGGAACGTGGATGTACACACCGATGGGAGCGTCCAACGGTGTAGGAGCGACGATCATGCTTTAGATTTCTGCTTTCCCTGATCCTTTAGAACCTCATCCATTTCGAGCCCGGTGAGCTTGCTGAGTGTGGACATGATGTAAAAGATCGAGGCAGTGAGTGCGATGAAGACCGGAATAGTGATGACCGGGAAGCTGAGAGCCGTCATGCGGCCGAGCTGCTCGGTATATTGCTGGGTGCCACCGTCTGCAGTGACGACGATTCTGGCGAGGAAGAAGTTGAGTGCGGCGCTGAGCACGAAGGTGCCGGCGAGCATCCAGGTCGCGACGGATGTACGGCGGTCGTAATCATCCATCTTGTTTTGTTCTTCGAGGATTGGGTAGATACGATCCTTATCAATGATGGCATCAAGGAAGACCCTCGCCAATGGTTTGCCGATCCAGGCGGAAACCAGAATGGCCAATGCCAGGATGCCGGGAATCATGGCTTCTTTCACGGCAATCCAGCTGGCGGGGAGCTTCAGGAGCCCGATACCGCCGCTAATGCCGATACTGACCAAACCGAGAATGGGTACCCAACCGACTTTTTTGGTTTTCGCCATTTCCCACACGCCGTAGATAAACGGAAATGCGAGTGCGAGCAGCAGGGCATTTACTGCGCCCAGCTTATCCTCGCTGGCGAACCGCATCATAATTACAGTGGGTATCAGGATGTTGATGACAAGGCTTATCATGATGCTCAGAACCTAAATAGTGAAAGCGGCTTGCAGTGAACGCGTTTTAGGTGGAATATTCGGCTGAAACCCGGACGTGCCGGGTACACACGTGTGACCATACGGGACTCGCATGACAGACGTTTATCAACGATACCACGCAGCCGCAGCCCGCATGGATGCGCTGATCGATATGACACCATCGCCGACAGATACCTCACGCGAGGCGGTAACTGCTCGTGCGAATATGCGGATGCAGCGACTCCTCACGTTCCTGGAGCGCGTGGGCAACCCCCACGTGGGTCTCCCAATTATTCACGTTGGTGGCACTTCTGGCAAAGGCAGCACAAGCACACTGGTTGCGGCGATGCTGACTGCCGCGGGATACCGAACAGGCCTTCATACATCTCCGTATTTGCAAACACCCGCCGAGAAGTTGCAGGTGAATGGCCGGATACTGGGGCCAGATGCATATGCGGATTTGGTGGATGAGTTCTTTGTGGAACACGACCGCTGGATGGCGGATGGTAACCCCCCACTAACGTATGGCGAAGCGTTTAATGCACTGATGTGGATGTTCTTCCGAGAGAAGAATGTGGATATCGCTGTTGTAGAGGTAGGTGCGGGTGGCCGGTTTGACCTCACCAACATCCTTCAGCCAACGCTAAGCATGATTACCTCGGTAGGGATTGATCACACCCAAACACTTGGTCCGACCATTGCTGATATTGCATGGCACAAGGCCGGCATTATCCGTCCGGGTGTGCCCGCGATAAGCGGGGTATCGAACCCTGAGGCGCAGGCGATTATTCGCGCCGAGGCGGAGGAGAAGGGTACTCCCCTCTCCCAGCTGGATATCGACGATATCGTGAGCGATGTCCATACGACCGTTACGGGTACAAGCTGGCTGGAGACAACCACCGGGATCACCCACAAGATGCGGCTGGCGGGATCGTTCCAGGCCCGGAACGGACAAATGGCCATCATGGCCATGCATGCATTGGGACATCAAGGCTTCCAGATCACTGATGACGCCATCGCCACAGGATTGATGCAAGCGCGGATACCCGGCCGGGCGGAAATCATTAACGATGTGGTTCCCGTCATGTTGGACGGTGCCCACAATGATGAAAAGGTTGCCGCGCTCGTGCGGGATGTGCCGTCACTGCTTCCCACTCCTGAAGGGAAGCGAATTGTCGTGGCGGGATTGCTCGAGGCCAAGCAGGGCGATGCCATGATCAAATCGCTGGTGCCGGTGACCGATGTATTGATCGCAACCAGTCCACAGGTATTTGCCAAGGATGCGATGTTTACGTCCGAGATTAAAGATTACGCATATGCCGCCGGGTTCGAGGGTGCCCTGTATTCCCAGCCAGACCCGTTGAGGGCGATTGATCATGCCCTGGAGATCGCTGAGCCAGGGCGGGATGCGATTATCGTGACCGGATCGCTTTACCTGGTAGGCAATGTACGGGAGCGCTGGTACCCAAGCGCACAGATTCTGCGTACGGAATCAATGTGGTCTGAATCCGCAGTTGGGTTCTAAACCGGTTAACGTGAAACGCGGGGAGAACGAATTCTCCCCGCGTTTGTGTTTTCAACGTTTCAGGTGGGATTAGTCCTCAGCCAGGCGGTGATGCACGATCAGGCCAACGACGGTTGCCAGCAGGCCAATAATCATTCCCCAGACTCCAAACGTCAGTTCCCAGCCGGGCTCATGTCGCACAGAGTGCGCGATACCGTAGACGGTAAAGGCAACTCCGGCGAGTGTTGCACCCGCGGCCGTGAGAATGCGGCTAATCTCAAGCATGTTCATCTCCTCGGCCCGCGCGCCCACATCTGGGCGGGACCTCAACTGCCTGGCAAACGCATGCCAGAGCATCCCACTCGTAGTCGTTACCTTACCCTATTCCCGGGCAAATCCGCCACTGTTGCGGGGAGAATACCTGCAACAGTGCCAGAGAGCAAAACCGGCGGGAGCATGAACGCTCCCGCCGGTTTTGTTATCAGTCTGATCAATGTCCCTTACGGAACGAAGATTAGCCGACGTTGAAGACGATCACTGCGCCATCCTCGAGCTGGGAACCGCCGGAAGCGTTCACAACGGAGGAGAAGCCAATGTAGCTGCCAGCTTCGGCTTCGAGCTCGATGTAACCGTAGTTGTCCGGGCTGAGTACGCCCATACCGCCTGCGATGTGAGCATCGGTTTCTTCACCGGCAAGCCAGGCTGCTGCCATATCAGCGGCGGCGGCATCGTCGACGGATTCGGTGCCATCAACGTGGAGCAGCACGAAGTTCGCAGCCATGGAGGCATCGTTGCGAACACCGATGATGGAGTAGCCAGCGGACGGGCTGGAATCGGCGCTGATGGAGCCATCGGCAACGCTGACGGTGAAGGTGGAGCCGAAGCCCTCTGGTGCGACAAGAGGAGATGCCTCGGCAACTTCCGGAGTTGCGGCGGCTTCGCCTTCTTCAGCGACTGGCTCCGAGACCTGGATGGTGGTGACGGACTGTGTGGAGACAGCGAGGTCGCTGAACACAACCCACTCGCCTGCTTCGAGGTTCACGAGCACACTGCTGGTCTCGCCAACCGGGGCGTAGGTACCACCGGCGAAGGTGGCATCAGCTACCCACTCTGGCATTTCGGTGAGCTGGCCGGAGGTAAGCTGGAAGAGGAACGAGGTGAAATCACCAACAGCGACATCCTCTGGCAGACGGACAAGGTTGAACGCCGCATCGGATTCACTGGCATTTTCGAGGCTGAAAACGTACCAGCCCGGTGTGTTCTCACCAGCCTGGAAGATTGCGTAGGAATTGTTGTTCGCAACCACCTGAACCTGTGGTGCGCTCTCGAGTTCTGCGAGGGAAGGAATAGCGACCGGTGTGGCATCTGTGCCAACTTCGACTTCCGGGGTTGCATCCTGCGCGGCTACCAGACCGGCAAAGCCAGCGGTGGCAGCAGCACCAACAGTGATTCCGCCGAATGTGCGTCGATTGATTCGCGAGTTGAGAAGATCCATATTGAACACTCCTTGTAATAGGCACGGCAAGTGCCCGGCGTCTGCCGAGGAGATGACGCGGTGATCCGATTCCCCCAAAAGTTGAGAAGAAGCCGGACTCCACTGTCTCGGCACCTAGTCTCATACTATAACCAATTAATGCAATGATGCGCACAGACTCTGTGGTAGTGACATGACAGTCCACCCGGGTGGACCCAATGAGAAAGACGAGAATCGCTATGGATAACCGGGATGAAATTGTCCTGTTGGGAACAGCGGGCTCGGAAGTGGAAGCCGGGATGTGGAACCAGGCGCTACAGGCGGCTGGTGTGAAGGCGTTGATTCGACCCGGTGGTCCTGGTGCTGGAGCTTGGGCCTCTTCCGCGACATTTGATCACCAGGTGTTCGTGCGGGCTGATCAGCTGGAGCTGGCGCAAAAGGTCCTTGACGGAGCGATGGATGTTGGACGTCCGTTGCCGCGGGCTCGCCGTGCGGCTCCGCGCGTGAACCGGAGCACCCGTAACGAGAACGAATAACGCAGGAGCGTGCAGTGTCGGATACCAGTGAAGCGGGAGAAGTCAGGACGCAGAGGAGCGGTGCCATCGGGTTTGTGCGGCAGGTGGTTTCGATTGTTTCGGAACAGCAGATTGTCGGGTTCGCACAGATGGTGGCGTACAACATCCTTTTTGCTACTGCTCCGCTTCTTATGGTGGTCACGGCCGGTGCTGCGGGGATCACGCGGGCGGTAAACAGTGACCTGGAGAATCCGGCGCAACCGATCCTGGAGTGGATGCAGGAGACACTTCCTGCAGATGCTGCCTCGTTTTTGCAGCAACCGATTGAACGAGCGATCAATACCGAAATCAGTTGGGTGTTCTCTATAGGAGCGGTGTTTGCGCTCTGGGGAGCACGCGGAGCTGTTGCGGCTGTGATTCGGGGATTGAACATGGCCTACGGCATTGGGAAAGACCCGCGTCCCTTTGTGCAGCATAGCCTGCGCTCGATCGTGCTCACCCTCCTCCTTGTGCTGTTGATTGCGGTGGGTGGATTGGTATTCACCCTTGGCACGACGTGGGGTGAGGAGATAGCGATTGCTGTCGGATTGGGCGACCTTTGGAATGCAGTCCTCTCGATCGCCCGCTGGCCGGTTATAGCCGGTGTCCTGGTTATTGCGGTTACGGCCCTGCATCGGTTTGGACCTGCCGTGAAGGATCCATTCTCGTGGTACATCCCCGGGGCGTTGTTCGCAGTCGTAGCGATGCACCTCGTAACACTGGGTCTGGGAGTGTGGTTCCGGCAGTCTGACGGATTTTCCGAGGCGTACGGAATATTCGGATCTGTATTGGCATTCGTGTTGTGGCTCTATCTGATGAGCTTTGTGTTGCTTCTCGGTGGGGTTATCAATGCAGTTGTGCACCAGCGCCACTTCGAGGATTCCACGGATTGAAGGTAGTGCACGTACCGCCATATCGTTTCATGTGAAACAATTTTGTGCGTAGGTACGCCTATACGTGCGGGTAAGATGACCGAGGTTTCTGCCCTATTCCACACGCTGGATTCAACCTGCGATACTTGTGCGAGCAATTGGTGAGGCGGCATGCGAAACGTCAGCACCCCCCTACTCGTTTGAATAGCGAAGGGGAAAGGTTGACCGGTTGGCAGCGATGGTACTCACATGGGAATGGCCACCTACTTGGCCACTTGTAATTGGCAGGAGACTACGCGTGCTGACGGATGACCGTCATCTCGTTGAACGAGCCCGCGCAGGGGACGCCGAGGCGTTTGGTGTGCTCTTTGAGCAATACCATGCACAGATTCTGAATTACCTGTATCGCATGGTGTCAGATCGCGCCCTGGCTGAAGACCTCACGCAGGACACGTTCATCAAGGCCTACAAATCATTGCCGAAGACTTCGCCAGACCTGAAGTTCAAGGCGTGGCTTTATCGTATCGCCACCAATACAGCCATTTCTCACCTTCGCCGCGGAAAAATCATCCGCTGGCTTCCGTTTGTTGGCGAACATGAAACCAGGGCAGAGCGCGTGGATAACCAGGTATCACGATCCATGGATATCTCCGTGGCGCTGCAGCAACTTCCCCAGCATTACGCATCGATCCTCCTATTACGTCATTACCAGGGCTTATCCCTGGCGGAAACAGCAGAAGCATTGGATATCACAGAAAACGCAGCGAAATTGAGATTGTTCCGCGCTCGCAAGAAATTCGCGGAAGTGTATGAAGACGAAAACGCCGTGGCTGGAAAGGAGGACCTGTCGTGATAACGCATAAAGAGGCAGAGATCCTGATTTCCTCCCGGCAGGATGCTCCGCTTGATCCGGTAGTGGAACGCGAGTTGCAGGCGCATCTCGCGACCTGTGATGAGTGCCGGGCTTTTGCTATTGCTACCGAGCGGCTGACCGCGGGAATCAAGGCGATGCCGAGCATACCCGCGAATCCGCGTACGCGTCGTGAGGTGATGGAGCGCGTTGAGCGGGGTCGAAACCCCCTTGCCGGGCTTTTGGGTGGCTTTGGGGGCGGATTCCAGTCTGGCCCAGTGCTTGCCGCCGCAGCGATGTTGCTTATCGTCGGCCTGTTTGGATGGCTGGCGCTTGATCGGCTGGTATTCGAGGACGGCGGGGGTAACGA
>CAZYDY010000027.1:9481-11179 GCA_964646245.1 uncultured Sphaerobacteraceae bacterium | reverse complement strand
TCCAGGGGATCGGCTTCAGCGGGCACAAAGCGTATGTTCAGGCCGTCAGGAATCTCGTCCATACCTAGCTGACCAACCACCAGGAAATCTTCGCCGGCAGCTGTGACTTCCAGATCAAGATCTGCCACATCACTCGTAAACGCAATCTGACGGGTTCGAGTTTCACCCCGCAGGCCTACGATCTGGGGTTGTAGTGAAGTGTCCTGCAGAAGCTCGGCGATGATAGTCTTCACCCGCGTAGGGATCGACGGTGATTTCTTCGACTGCTGGACCAAATCAGGGCGAATCCTTGGAAACAGCTCTATCAACGTGTTTGTTAGTGCGTCCGGAAGTGCCTGAAATTCGCCGATATTACGGGCAGCATAAAGGCCGGATAGAATCTCCATCTCATCCCGGCACTCCGCGCAAGTCAGCAAATGCGCCTCCAACTCGGCATCACCTTCACCTTGTATATAGCTCCATAGTCGGTCTGTAAAATCTGTGTTTTCGTGCATGTTGGTAATCATCCTCGCCTTCACTAAAGGTAGAGCGGTGCAACTTCAATTTGATACACCCGCCCCGGATGGCGTTTCAGCGTGGTGGCTCCATGCCGAGTTCCGTAATATGCCCCCGCAATTGCTTGAGGCATCGGGCCCTAATCGGGCCGATGCTCCCAACAGCGATTCCAAGATCGTTGCCGATCTCCTGATAGCTGGGACGTTCATCGGTCAGGAATATTGCAGTGAGGAGTCGCTGGCAACGGTCTCCGAGTTGCCCCACTGCCCGGCGAGTGAGATATGCCTGCTCCCAGGCGATCACGGATTCTTCAGTGCTTTCGGATTCATCAACAATGTCCATCTCCTCATCGAGGATGTGTTCTCGCTTGCCAGATTTGTAATGCCAACTTTCCCGGCGAGCTGTGGTTATAAGCCACGAAGAGAACCGATCGCGCTCCCGCAGGGATTCCAGCCGACGCAAAACTGTGATGAAAACGTTCTGGACCACGTCTGAAGCGTCTTCGGCGTCCAGGCCGGACTTAAATGCTATCGAGTACACCAGCCTGGAGTACCGATGAATCAGTTCTTCCCAGGCAGCCTGGTCACCTTCCAGGCAGGAAGCCACGAGGTCGGTGTCACTGGAGTGATCAAAATTTCTTTGAGTTGAACGCAACTATTGACCCCTTGAGTAAAAGGAGCGCATTGAACCTGCGCCCTGAGCATGGCCAATTGTACCGGAAACATCGCAGAGGCAGGCCAGTAGTCACGTTTAGGCAGGTCGTCGGTGGTCCAGGGTTGTGTTCGCGATCACCAACAGCACCAGGGAAAGTGCTATTCCCGGTGCCAGTGCTAACCAGGGTGCGATAAGCAGGTACGATTGCGCGCCACTGAGCATTGATCCCCATGTTGCGTGCGGCGGTTGAATCCCAACGCCGAGAAACGAGATTGTTGCTTCCGTCATTATCGCCCTGCTCAGTTGGATCGTCGCGGAAACAGCGATGATATTGCGAAGATTCGGCAATATGTGTCTCAACAGTACACGCATATTGTTGGCGCCATAGGATTCCGCAGCCAGGACAAATTGACGAGTGGTGATCTCACGAGCAGAACCGCGTGTGATTCTTGCCACAGGCATCCAACCGGTAAGGCCAATAAGAAGAATCAATTGTGGAACACCGGGCTGGATCAGCGTTGAAGCTACAAGGATGACGAACAAGGTCGG
>CAZYDY010000027.1:3647-9381 GCA_964646245.1 uncultured Sphaerobacteraceae bacterium | reverse complement strand
GGATCAACGCGAGCATGAATGATATCGGTCAGTGTCGACGCGAGGATCGTCCCTACTCCCAATATCATCGTGAGCGCCAACAGAATCGGATAGTCACGCCGGGCGACACTCGCCGTCGTAAGCTGGCCGATTCCTGGCCAGGAGAACACCGTTTCTACGACGATGCTGCCTTCCACGAGATGTGGGATGTATAGACCGATCTGCATGAGTACCGGTGCCAATGCTTGCCGAAATGCATGAGTCGTGAGCACCCGCCGTTCTGGCAACCCCATGCCCCGTGCGGTCCGGATTGAATCTGTTTCCAGCGCCTCAATCATCGCAGAACGGGTGTAGAGCATAAAGGTTGCCGCAGTAGGAAGCGCAATGGTGAGGGCCGGTAACAGGATATGTGAGAAGCCTGGTAACCAGGGAACACCGCTACTGGTACGGCCGGTCCCGGAGGACGGGAGCCAGCCTATTTGCACCGAAAACAGAAATATGAGCAGGATACCCAACCAAAACGCTGGCAAAGTAATAAACAGTACTGCGGTAGATTTCGAAATCCGGTCGAAATACCCGCCGGGTCGGCGCGCCGCAGCGATACCTGCAGGAACCCCTGTCACAATTGCCAACAAAGCTGCGGCTCCGCCCAGTATCAACGTACTCGGGATTCGTTCGAATACTACCGCCATTGCATCTTGCCGATAGAAATATGAGTCGCCGAAATCTCCAACCATTGCGGCGCTCGTCCACTTGATGATCTGGGTCGATAGCGGTTGATTAAGTCCCAGCCGGGATTCGACTGCCGCTTCCTGATCAGGCGACAGTTGGTCTGGCCCAAGCAGCGCCTGTGCTGGACCTCCTGGTGCCGCATGAACCAGGACAAAGGTGAGTATGGTAAGCAGTGCCAGCGCGACGCCCAGATGCATTAACCGGCGCCTCAAGAACCTCAGCATGCCAACATCACATAGCGAATCATGCAGCCCCTGCTATTCTGCGGTCCATGTAGGTAGATCCCAGAAAACATTTACAGGATGAGGTTGCAGTCCCTCAACTGCGGTTGAGAGGACATGCAGTTCGTTCTCTGAGTACAGCCAAAGATGCGGCAGGTCCTCTGAAAAGACTCGCTGTAGTTCTTCGTAAACTGGTAAACGACTTTCCCGATCGGTGGATGACAACGCCTCATCAAACAGGTCATCTACCAATGCATTGCTATAGCCGTACCAATTGTCTGATTTGAATAACACTGACTGGTCTGGGTCATACACCGGATTCCAAATGCGGGCCAATGCATCATAGGATCCATCATTGCGGCGAGACGTAAATACGCCTGGCTCCACCATTTCTACCTGCATATCAACGCCGATATCAGCGAGGTTCTGCTGTGCCACCAGCAATGCCTGCTGCAAGGTTCGATCATAGGAGTAGATCGTGACGGTGAACTGGAACGGCTCGTCGTCCTTCCGACGGATACCGTCGTCGCCTTGTTCCCACCCCGCCGCATCGAGCCGACTCGCTGCCATCTCGGGATCGTAGGAGTGTTGGGTGACGCCGTCCTCTGTATATGCCCATGATGCCGGTGCCACATTCGAATTGATCACAGCCCCGTGACCCATAAGTATCCCGTTCACAATCCCCTCGCGGTCAATTGCGGTGAGAATCGCGGTACGGATCTCCAGATCCTGCCAATAGCTGCGCTCGTAGTTCGGAATAATATCGAAGTATCGTGGTGTTTCTACCTCAATGATCTCAAGCGCATCGGTGTTCATCAGGGCAGCCAGGTCGCGAGGAGCTGCCAGCGCATACGAAAGTTCGCCGCTCATGAGCTGTGTAAGGATTACATTCTGGTCAGTGATCACCCGGAACTCGACGTGAGATATCATTGGCGTTTCACGATAGTGATCTTCTACGGCTTCGAACCTGATCGCCTCACCCGGAAGGAATGAAGATACCCGATATGGACCGGACCCTATTGGATTCTGGTTGAATTCATCTGCCGCGATATCTTTGCCCTCAAGCAGGTGTTTGGGGACAATACCTCGCGCACCGCCCTGGGCAAGAAACTGCGGCGTGACTTGCGAGAGCTCAATGGTTACCGTATGGTCATCGTCCGCTATCGCCCGCACAACGGTTTCCAGGCCCTCGTCCGAAGAGTTTGTTTCCGGGTCCTGAATGGCCTCAATAGTGAAAACCACATCCTCCGCAGTCACCGGTGTGCCATCGTGGAAGACAGCGTCTGGATTGAGAGAGAACGTGTACTTCAGTTCGTCTTCGCTTACCTCCCAGCTGGTAGCGAGTTTGGGCTCTACACTTCCGTCCGGCATGTACTGTGTCAGGCTTTCGAAAACGAGAGTCTGTGGAACATCTACTGGAAAATGATGTGGAAGTTGTACCAGCGCAGAGAGACTGCCGGGCTCCTCGAGTGATCCAATTACAAATGTGGATTCGCCTTGTGCTGCGTGGGCCACTCGACTCATCGCGGAACCAAGAGCCAGTGTGGACGCAGCAAATGAGGCTGACTGCAGAAGGTTACGACGATTGAGCATGGTGCACTTGGCCCTTCATGGATAACCGCCGGTTTGCCCCGTCGGCTCAGATAACGATGTTCCGAGGTTTCAGTTTGACGATTGGCAATGCTTGCACGTGCCGAAAATAGCCTGGTGATCTATCCGAGCCTCGAAACCATACTGGTTCCGCAACTTCGAAATTACGGAAGACATGAGATCAAACGGGACCTCTATCTGCGCGCCGCAGTCCTGGCAAACGAGATGATGATGGCGCGGGTTGCCGAGGTATTCATACGAGAGGTCTCGATCTCCCATATCAGTGACGCAGATTATTTGATGCTCAGTGAGCCAGCCGAGAATGCGGTAGACCGTTGCAAGGTTAATTGCGGGATCGTGTTGGACAACACGATTCATGATGTCGTCGACAGTGACATGGCCATGAGATTTCTGCATGACGTCCAGCACCAGACGTCGCTGGGGAGTTAGCCGTTGACCTGCGGACTGAAGCTTCTCGATATCTTGTTGAATATGCGTGTGCGCCATGGAGAGAGAATACCCTTGGATGCGAAAGATCCCAGATGCAAACGTTTGCATCTGGGATCATCTTAACACACCTCGGTCCAGATTCTTCGCGTGAATACTGGGTAATCTCTCACAAGCCGCAGGGTACCCGGGTCTAATAGCGTCGCAGATCCAGCCGCTGTTGCCCTGTAGTAACGGAGCGATCAAACTCGTTCACGTCCAGGATCATTTTGTTTACCTGGTCGGTGGAATCCGCAAGGGCTCTCACCATGACCCAGGAGACTCCATGACGAGAACCAGACGTCACGCCAGCGCGCTGTGCTCCGCCCTCGTCCAGCAGTTCCCTGACCTTATCGGCGTAGTCACCAACTGTATGCGGACCAAGGACAAGCATGCTGCCCATGTGACTTGCGCCTTCCAGGTAGCCGATGCCCCTGATCGCGCCGCCGATCTCGCCTGGCTGAATGCGAATGTTGTCAGACAGAACTCGTCCATTATCTTCAGCACTACGCACATCAATGCGCAGGTGCATGCCAGCGTAAGTGAACTGTACGTCGTCCGGGTCCCAGCCAGGGGTGACATCCTCCGCAACAAACACCTGGGAATCTGGCGCAGCTGTGATCTTCATGTATTGGCGAAAATCTGCATCGCGATACGCGATAGTCTGGTCCGGAATGTACTCCAGCCTGCCTCCTTGATCAATGGTGAAATCAAGGTCCTGCACCGCAGGATGTT
The DNA here is from genome assembly GCA_964646245.1 of uncultured Sphaerobacteraceae bacterium. Classification (GTDB taxonomy): domain Bacteria; phylum Chloroflexota; class Chloroflexia; order Thermomicrobiales; family UBA6265; genus UBA6265. The sequence goes on along the minus strand of CAZYDY010000027.1, from coordinate 5,638 downwards.
TCGGCGTCTTGTAAATCCGGGTCGCGCCCTGGGACGCAACGAGGAGGTTCGCTCCGGAGGCTACTTCAACGATATGCTCGTACTTCTCGCCGAAATATGCTCCACCGGGATTTACGATGATGTATGTCAGCTGTCCCGAGTCATCCAGGTACAGTGGCTGCATGAGCCGCATGACCCCATAGTGCTCGGTAACTACCGGGCGTGTCACACCACCGAATGACGCAGCAGTGAGCTTGAGATGACCAGCAACTTCTGTTTTTGTCGCTGGTCGGAATCCGAGGGTGGTTTGACTCATACAGGCTCACCGGCAAGATCTGTCATGAGAATCTCGCGATGGAACCATTCGATCACTTCATCAAGGCCGTCGTCCGTCTTGAGGTTGGTGAACACAAAAGGATTGTCTCCGCGCACCTTCAGTGTATCGCTGCGCATCACATCCAGGTTCGCATCCACATACGGTGCGAGGTCGGTCTTGTTAATTATGAGAAGGTCGGAGCGAATCATGCCATGACCGGCCTTCCGCGGAATCTTCTCGCCTTGCGCCACATCGATGACGTAAATGGAGAAGTCAACCAACTCCGGACTGAACGTCGCTGAGAGGTTGTCGCCACCGGACTCAATGAAAAGAACTTCCAGATCCGGATGGCGGCTCAGCATTTCTTCGACCGCGGCGTCATTCATGGATGTATCTTCGCGCACGGCGGTATGCGGGCATCCGCCTGTTTCCACACCGATAATGCGATCCTCAGCCAAAACGCTGGTTGCAGCAAGTATCTTGGCGTCTTCAATGGTGTAGATGTCGTTTGTGATCGCCGCCATCGACACATCCCCTGCCATACGCCGGGTGATGCGCTCGATCAATTGTGTCTTGCCGGCACCTACCGGGCCGCCCACACCAATTTTGATAACTCCATTGTTGCTCATTGGGGTCTCCTAACTCATAAACATACGGGCACGCAGGCGCTCATGTTGGGTTTGTGCAATTTCCAGGCCCGGTGCCACCATGCCAAGATCGTCGTATTCGAGCGCATGAACCCGCTCCACTGCCTGGGCTGTCCACGCATGAGATGCGGTTATCACGAGTTGCCCATCAGATTGCCCGATCGGAATTCCGCGAACAGCATTCTGTGTCAGCGTGCTCACCGTACCGGTGAGATGGGCTGCAATCGAATCTTCCAGGGGGATATCGTAGTGCTGTGTGATGCGTGCGAACTCAATAGCCGGATGCGCATGTTCCACCGATACTTCTGGGACATCTAGTGCTTTTTGGCCGATGGTCCGAATCCGTTTTGCCATTGCGATATCTGCCGCTCGTACCTGAGCAGGGATCGTCGCCGCGATGGCCCTGTCGGCCAACTCGATGTCATCCATGCCTTCGTACGCCATCCGCATTAAAAGCGCGTCCATGAACGTGAGTTGATTACTGGTGTACACCTCAAGCCACGTCATGAAGGTTGCCGCATCGCGTATTTCGCCGCGGTGCAAATACTGCTCAAACCCAAACGAATGGCTGAAGCCTCCGGTTGGGAGCGCGGAATCGCTTAGTTGAAGAAGTAAGGCAAGCGGTTTCAATGTGTGTGCTCGCTATGACGGAAGGGGGTTGGCATCACCCGCTTTTGTCGCTCATAAGGTACGCCGACCGCCATCAGGTAGTTCTCGACCGTGTGGTCGTACTGCACTACCATCACTTCGGCACCATATTCCGAATTTTTATCGAAGAACTGCGCCTGGAGGTGGCGGTTTCCGAGGCTGTGAGCCACCATGGCCATTTCCAGAATCGAGCGAGCCTGAATCACCAGCACATCGCTCGCTTCTACGCGAAGCACAACTGCGTTGCCGTCTTTGTGGAAAAGGATGTCACCATCCGCGAGATCCGGAGAGCCGCTCGGCAACCGAAGTCCAACCTCGCGATTGTGATCGGTCTTGAGGCGTTGAATGCGCTTCACCAAAAGATCGCTTGGCACCGTTACGGTCTCGAGATGTGTTCCTTC
>CAZYDY010000027.1:0-3547 GCA_964646245.1 uncultured Sphaerobacteraceae bacterium | reverse complement strand
GTGTTCGCGCGAGCTCGCCCATGGGCACCGAACTGGGTGCGCATGGTTCGTGGCTGCGGTGTGGTGATCGATGCGTTTGCATCTCCCATCACAGACATGGCGATCATTCCGCCCTTGATGATGAGATCAGGCTTGGTACCGAAGAACTTCGGATCCCACAGCACAAGGTCTGCAAACTTGCCGACTTCCACTGAGCCCACTTCATCCCCGATACCATGGGCGATCGCCGGGTTGATGGTGTACTTGGCAACGTATCGCTTAATCCGATTGTTGTCGTTGTTGGTACTGTCATCACCCAGGGCACCACGCTGATGCTTCATGGAATCAGCCACCTGCCAGGTGCGAGTAACCACTTCACCAATTCGTCCCATTGCCTGGGAGTCTGACGACGTGATGGAGAACACGCCCATATCGTGGAGCACGTCTTCCGCGGCAATCGTTTCCTGGCGAATTCGGGAATCCGCGAATGCAACGTCTTCAGGGATATCCGCCCGGAGGTGGTGCGTCTCCATCAGCATATCCATATGTTCGGCAATGGTGTTCTGGGTAAATGGAAGCGTCGGGTTTGTAGACGCAGGCAATACGTTCGGCAGACCCGCAATCTTGATGATGTCGGGTGCGTGTCCACCACCAGCACCTTCAGTGTGGAATGTGTGGATGACGCGGCCAGCAATCGAGTCGATGGTTTCCTGCACGAAGCCATTCTCGTTCAGGGTATCCGTGTGAATCGCGATCTGCACGTCGTACTCATCGGCCACCTGGAGCGAAGCGTCGATGCTGCTGTGCGTTGCGCCCCAGTCCTCGTGGACCTTGAGGCCAATCGCGCCCGCCGTGATTTGCTCAGCCAAAACTGCAGGGACGGACCCGTGGCCCTTGCCCAGCAACCCGATATTGATCGGGAAATCATCGGTCGCCTCAAGCATGCGTTGAATCCACCACTCGCCGGGGGTGATAGTGGTGGCCTTGGTGCCTTCGGCCGGGCCCGTGCCGCCGCCAATGAGCGTGGTGACACCGGACGAGAGTGCGACATTGATTTGATCTGTAGCGATAAAGTGGATATGTGTATCGATGCCGCCAGCAGTGAGAATCTTGCCTTCACCGGCGATGATCTCGGTGGAAACACCAATGACGATATCGACGCCGTCTTGCGTATCCGGGTTACCGGCCTTGCCGATTGCGGAAATGCGACCGTCGCGTAATGCAACGTCGGCCTTATAGACACCGGTGTAGTCGAGAATAATCACGTTGGTGATGACGGTATCAGGAATACCCTCTTCTCGCATTCGTCGAGAGTTCTGGCCCATGCCGTCGCGGATGGTTTTGCCACCGCCGAACACGGCTTCCTCACCATAAACAGTTTTGTCTTCTTCAACGAACGCGAAGAGATCTGTATCTCCCAGCCGAACGGCGTCTCCGGTGGTGGGGCCGTACAGATCTGTATATTGGCGTCGTGAAACCTTCATACTCATTTTGATTGGTACTCCTCTTGGCGTTCATCAGCAATAGTCAGGTAGCAGCGACTGAGTTGCTGCCGGGTGTGGACCTGTACGACTAGCTGATTGCGCGATCGTACTCGCTGCGGAATCCAAAGACTTCTCGCGAGCCACCATATGCAACGAGTTGTACTTCTCGATTGTCGCCTGGCTCGAATCGCGCAGACGTGCCTGCCGGGATATCAAGGCGGAAGCCGACGGTTTTCTCGCGATCGAACTCGAGCGCGCCATTAACCTCAGCAAAGTGGTAGTGGGAGCCAACCTGAACCGGTCGGTCACCCGTGTTCTTCACCTGAACGGTGACGGTCTCTCGACCATCGTTAATAATCACGTCTTCGTCGTTCAGGATGTACTCGCCCGGCATGCCGGTGGTGGACTTTCCATTGCCGGAATCGGAAGAGCTTCGGATCGGATCATGAACCGTTATAAGCTTGGTTCCATCCGGGAAAGTGACTTCCACCTGAATGGTTTCGATGAGTGTAGACACACCCTCCATGACATCGTCTTCGGTCAGAATAGTGGTGCCATAGCTCATCAGGTCGGCAACTGTGCGACCATCGCGCGCGCCTTCCATGAGTTCGCAGGTAATAAGCGCGATTGCCTCCGGCTGATTTAGCTTCACGCCTCTTTCGAGTCGGCGGCGCGCTACATCTCCTGCCACCACAATCATGAGCTTCTCGTGTTCTCGTGGAGTAATACGCACGGTGTTTACCTCCTTATATAGACACTCCAGACAGAAGCTTTGGGCAACGGACCGGAGTGTCTCCTTTTTATTTCCGCGTTGTTTTCAATGTTATCAGGCGGAATACAGATTCTAACGAGCTAACGCACATTTTATGCCTGAGACTGGTTTGGGGTATCCCCACCTCTGAACTTCTTCAGCACTACCTGGTGCAAGTTGTTCTGGTACGCAACCGCGCCGAGAACGATGATCACACCGACCACTTGCAGGAAGGATGGAATTTCGTTGAAGAGAACTGGCGAGATAATCGCAACTGTTGCAATCGGGCTCAGGAGAAGAAGTCCTGCGACGATTGTGGTGTCGATGCGCACCGAACCGTACTGAACAAAGGTCCATGCCATGGCCTGACCAACAACGGCCAGCACAATCATCCACACCCAGTTCATCGTATTGATCGGATCACCCAACGTTGTTTCAGGATCGAATGGAAGCTTGCCGTCAACCAGGACGCCGTGAGAAATGTCGAAGCCGCGGTCCGAGAAGAATGTCATGAAGATTGTCGGCGCAACCAGCTGTGCAGCGCAGGTGATGGCCATTGGCTGAAGAATTCGCCCAGGGTTCAACGTGGAAGACTTACGGCTGGCGTACAGATAGATTCCGTAACATACACCCGAAACTGCTCCGAGAATGGTTCCGAGAATGGTGATATCCATCCCGTAGACCTCGGTTGGGCCCTCACCGGCTGGTCCATCGAAGACTCCACCGGTCAACACCACGCCAAAGATCATGATTGGAACGAGAACGAAGTAACTTTTCGGAACCCGGTACTTATCGAAAATGGCCGCCAATGCAGGCAGGATAATAATCTGAAGGTTCAGGAGAACAGATGCAATGCCGGAACCAACGAAGAAGATTGAATAGTTCCATGCCGTAAAGTCGATACCAAGGAAAATACCGGCAGCTAGTGCCAGATAAATACCAGTCTTGTTCAAGCCACCCTTCTGTTGCTTTTCACGGAACGCGAATGGGAGGAGAACGATTAACGCTAGACCAACACGCAGGATTGCGGAGGTGGAAGGCTCGAAGTTGGCGAGTTTGACCCACGGAGCTGAGAATGCAAGCGCAGCAATACCAATAATCAGGATGGTAGCGGCCTTGGCCATACTTACGTCTGAACCGCTATTCCCCGGTTTCGCAGCCGCGACTTGACCTGCACCCGAGTTTGCAGTTTCGATGTTATCCTCCAACACCATCATCCTTTCGTACACACTGCTTATGCAGGATGTAACTTTCACCATAAAGGTCAAACGGAACTCAAAGCTAACGCTTCACGAGTCTCATGCTAGACGGTAAGCGGGACTTTGTCCAATTA
>CAZYDY010000026.1:6063-11281 GCA_964646245.1 uncultured Sphaerobacteraceae bacterium | reverse complement strand
CCGGTGACAGTTCCTTCATCCTTCGTGATGAGAAACGTCACACCCGGCAGCAGCCAAAAGAAGACCAGCATCCATCGTTTGTATGCGAGGTCACGCCGAAACGACGCTGCCTGTATGCGGGCGACGTCGCCCAGGTCGCGCCATTCGGGCCGTATGGGTTGTAACTGGGTAGCCTCGTGCGGCATCCGCGATCCTGTCGTGCGTACTAATTCATCTCGATGATGTGCCAGCCCCGATCCGGGAAACCGGATTTCTCCGCCACGCGCGCAGATGCTGCGTTGGTAGCACCATGGAGATAAATCGGGATGGCGCCGAGTTCCCAGATGTACCGGGCGGATTGGGCGACAAGTCGCTGGGCCAACCCCTTGCCCCGATGCGCGGGATCGGTGCCAACGGAAATTTCATAGCCGAGGTCGTTGTGCTTCTTCAGGCCCACCCCGGCAGCATAGCTACCATCGTCCGCCCAGTGCGCCAGCACACCACCATTGAATGGACGCAACCAATCCGGCAGGCGCGGTTCCGCAGGTCCTACCCATTCACCGATCTCCGGCAAGTCAACGAACTCGCCAAGGTATCGGAAGACGGCACGACCGAAATGCATATCAGGATGTTGGAACATTTTGGGGATGGTGATATGTGCGTGTGAATCGCCGAGCTCATCTTCCACTTCTCGCGGATCGAGCGTGGTTCCGCCCGGAAACACCGTTTTCGAGAACGTCAGCACAGTGCCAACAGGTGATTCAATACCGAGGAACGGCTGCACATCACCATCCCAACGCGGCTTGTCTCGCAGGTCGCAATGGCGAAGTTCCAGCCCTCTCGCCGGTGGCCAGGTACCAAGCCGACTGGTGAGAAAAGCGTTCAATCTCGACTCAATTTCATCCTGTGTTGGTTTGCTCATGATTTGCTCGCTTCAGGTTACTTCCGGGCCGCAACGCGTCCCCAGATACGCACCAGGTCACGCGGTGCACCAGCCCCATCCGGCACATTCCGGAAATCAACCGTAGCACCTTTACTCTCCGGGCTGGTAACCCGGAACCGATTCGGCTCCACGGGCTGGAGTTCGAAGATGCGCCGGGTATCTTCTTCCTCGCCGGTGTCCTCATCAATGTCGGTAACAACCATCCGGAGACCATTCTCGATGACGGTAATCTCAAACCGGGCATCGTGTCGCTCATACGTACCGGTGTGCGCACTGAGTTCCAGCGGGCTGATCTCTATAGTATCGGGTTCCGGATGTGTGATGTGCAGGTCGTTGGCGAGTACCCACTTCTCTAACGAGGCCTCGGCGTACCCGGAGACACTGCTGTTCCCGAGCGATGCGTGTGCGTAATTATCATACGGATACATGATGAGGTTGGCGCGATGCCCTCCCCATGCCCCACCGTGGCCAATGCTGGTGCCACCGGGCCGCTGGAAAATACTCCAGCCGATTCCATAGTGGCGATGCCACGTATCTGCTTCAATGATCGGCTGTTGCATCATGGTGGCGCTTTCCTCACTGAGGATGCGCTTGCCGTTGATCTCTCCCTTGTTGAGGTGCATCTGCGCGAATGTCAGCAAATCGCCGATCGACTGCATGATCCCGCCAGCGGGATTCGCATGCCGGGGCAGGTGCCCGGAGGTTGAGAGTGATACACCCTTCAACCGATCTACCATATGCCCCGCCGCGAGTGGCCGACTGAACACTTCGTCAGGGTCGATAAGCGTGTGTTCCAGGCCGAGCGGGGCAAAGAGCTCTTCGGTCATCACTTGCTCGAACGATTTGCCGGTGAGCTTTTGGATGATATGGCCCACCAGGTAGAAGCCGGCATTGTTATAGCTGTAGAAACTGCCAGGCTTGAACCACTGGATAAGCGTATTGAACTCGGCAACCGAGCGATCATAGGCATCATCGCCGCGGCCGTAGCTCGTAAAGCGATCACCATCAAAGCCGGCCGTATGGCTGAGCAACATGCGAATCGTGATGGCATCACGCAGGTCATCGTGGCTGAGTTTGAAATCCGGGACGTAGTTGACCACGGGCGTGTCGAGATCAAGAATCCCCTGCTCCATCAGGCGCATTACGAGCGTGGCAGTGTAAATCTTGGAAATCGAACCGATGAGAAAGAGGCTGTTCTCAACTAACGGATACCCGGCTTCGGCATTCGCGAATCCGCTGATAGCGATTTTCCGCTCTCCGTTACGGACAATTCCGGCAGCCATGCCAACGGAGTTCCAGCGAGCGGTTTCACCTTGCACCGCAGCTTCGAAACTCTGGTACTGCGGCGATTCGCTGGGCCAATCGATGAGAGAGGGGTTGGTATCGGGCATGGGGGCTCCTGTTCGAAATCGGGTTCAATACCTACATTTGACTCGAAACAGAAGTATTCCGCAATGTTAACCAATTGGCTTCAGGGAAGTATCGGTGTCGTACACATCCACACCCTCGTTGCGCTTGAAGAGCGCAACTACGCGATAGGTCACCGGGGTCGCGAGAATCTCAATGCCGATTTTGATGATCCAGTTGGTGTAAATCATCTGCCAGATGATGTCGTTGGAGAAGACTCCGGCGAACGCGATCAGCACGAAGACCACGGTATCGAGTCCCTGCCCCGCGATGGTAGAGCCGATGGTTCGTACCCAGAGGTGACGCCCCTGCATTTTGACCTTGAGCTTGCTCATAAGGCCGGCGTTGATGAATGATCCGATCAAATAGGCTGCCATGCTGGCGAGCAGGATTCGCGGAGTGTTCGCGAACACAAGCGCAAAGCCTGAATCGAATTCCGGCTCGTTATGTGTCGGGAACTGCATCGCCATCTGGTACACGCCCACCGCAAGCAGGTTGCACACAAAACCGAGCCAGATCACACGCCGCGCGATTTTGAATCCATAGACCTCGGTGAGCACATCGCCCACGATGTAGGCAATCGGGAAGGTCAGCGTGCCAGCATCGGCAGCGAACGGTCCGAGATCGAGCACACTCACCGCCACCGTATTGGCAGAAATGAGGCAGGCAACATACAGCGCCACAATGGCGCTAAACCAGGTGGAACCGGTGCTACGGTAAAGATCAGGCTGAGATGATGACATTAGGAAACCCTGGTAATGATCGTGGAGATTGCCCGCTGTTTGGGGCACGCATCATTGTAGGCGTCCGGTGAGGGCCATCGCAAACGCCCGGAGATTTGATCTCCGGGCGTTGCCGTTGCGTTCGGTGTTCGTGATGTGCCGTTACTGGCAGTGCCACTCGTTCCGGCGACCGTTATCCCACATCCAGGCCGCAGCGTATGCGTTGGCCACTGGATCGAAGATGTCTTCGTCCGCGTATGGCGTGGTTGCCCAGGTGCTGGGGAGGAACTGGAACAGTCCACTCACACCACTTGTCGCGTTGACGGCGTTCGGATCCAGCACGCTTTCGCACTGTGCGACGCGCAACATATCGGCGCGCGGCTGGCCGTAGTAATCGGCGGCTTCGTAGATGATGCCGATAATCTCGTCACGTGTGTACGTGGTATCGCCGCTATCGGGCACCCACACACTGCCGGTGGTGAGGTACTCGGCACTGGCCCATCCCTGTGTGCCATGGAAGGTCAACGGATAGAAGCCATTCTGCGGCTCGCCCATTACCTGAACCGTGGCGCCACCCGGCATGACGGTGACCACGTTGTAGTTGGTTCCGGGACCCTGGCGGAGATTGAGGCCGACCGCCACAGTCATTTCACTGATGACCGTATCGCCGACACCAATTGCGCCCGGGGCACTCGGGTTCGGAGCCGGGGCTTCGCTTGGTGGACCGGGGACTCCGGCGCCTTCAGCGGTGAGCCAGTCGCCGTGCATCCAGCCGGAATTCTGACCGTACTGCACCGGGTAGAAGCCATTCTGTGCTTCGCCGGTGATGGAAACGGTCGCGCCGTTAACCAGGGTGGTGATGATTGCCGAGCTGGTATTCGCTTCTGTGCGCAGGTTCAGGCGCGTGGTGGTGCGAGCGTTGACGCCCGGGCCCAGGTTACTGGAACCACCTGGCGCCGGTGCCGGCTCACTCGGTGCCGGTGCTGGAGCAGGCTGGCTTGGAGCCGGCGTGCTGGAGCCAGTCAACCAGGTGCCGTGCATCCAGCCCTTGTTACCGCCGTAGCGTGCCGGGTAGAAGCCATTCTGCGGATCACCCAGGATATCAACGGTATTGCCATTCCCCACAGTGGTGATGACGGTGTAACCGGTACCTGGTCCGCTGCGCATATTGAGTGCATCGGTGGTGGTCATGCTGCCGACAACGGTGTCACCGATGCCAGGGTTCGCAGGCTGATTCGGCGTTGGGCCAGCAGAGCCGCCAGCGCTCAGGTAATCGCCAAAGGCCCAGCCGGATGTTCCGTTGTAAACCACGCTCAGGAAGCCACCTGCGGCTTCGCCGGTGAGGCTCACCGCAGCGCCATCTGGCATGACGGTAATCACGGAGTTACCAAGGCTTGGACCGCTGCGCAGGTTAAGTGCGCCATCGATCACGTAAGCGGTGCCAGTTGCACTGGAAGCTGGTGCCGGGGCGGAACCGCCGGTACCAATCCAGTCGCTGTGCGCCCAGCCCCAGTTGCCGTTGTAGGTCAACGAAAGGAAGCCGTTCTGTGATCCGCCATCAAGCGAAACAGACGCGCCCGGCGGCATTACGGCGATAACACTGTCGTCAGTGCTCGCGCCGGTGCGCAGGTTCAGGTAATCCGTAGTTACTGCAGCGCTTTGGGCACTGGCGTTGGTTGGCTGCGACAGAACGACGCCGCCAAAAACCATTCCGAAAATGGTGACAAGTGCCAGGGCACGATGAAACGGCGACCACATTGAACGTGGCACCGTGGGAGAGGTAGTAGACACAGTGTGGAACTCCTCGACCCCTCTCACTCCTCCCCTCCGAAGGTGTAAGGCGGTCTGTACTCCACACGCATCAGGAAAAAGTGCGCGTGTGGGGCGTTGATGGCACGGTACGTGAGTGAGACTCCAGCCAAGAAATCAACTCATGTAGCCATCGATGGGTTCACATTACAACACGAACGGACACCAGTGCAAGGGAATAACAACACGTACGTACACACCGTCTGGCGATACATCAATGGTTTACGCCAGCGTTATTGTACGTACATCGCTATCAATGATGACAGTTCCCTGTCGAATTGGGCGATCAGGTCAACCAATCTTCGCCAATCCACGCCATTTGCCAAAACGAAAGTTCGTAGCGACTGGAGACAAGAAA
>CAZYDY010000026.1:2461-5963 GCA_964646245.1 uncultured Sphaerobacteraceae bacterium | reverse complement strand
GCCTTTGTTTCCGCTTCAAGCTGATCCGTATTGATTCCAAACTCGGCAACGTAACTGCGATGCAGGTCCATCTCCGTATGAAGGATCTCGTGGCCCATCTGCGACATGGTGTTGGTCAACTCCAGCGTGGGAGCCTTGAGCATGCCAGCGCCGAAAAGCTTCGCGTAGTCAATGAGGTAGAGGTAATCCTGCCGGAGCCAGTGCTTGAACTTGTCCAGATCGAGCGAACCGTCACCGATCCCGGTCACGAACGGGTGCGCGTGCTGGGCCTCCCAGATATCATCGGCGATGCTGCGAAGGTGCTGTGAGAATGACATGACTTCTCCTAAAGAATGACGAACCTACGAATTGGCAATGAAGCGTCGCCAGGGCAGGGCCAGGCGTTCGACCAGCGAAACGACCAGGAAGAGTGAGACGCCCATGACCGCGAGGATGACGATACAGGCGAAGACGCGCGGCGTTTCGAACTGGGGTGCAGAGCGATCCATCAGGTAACCGAGCCCGGCCTTGGCTCCAACGAACTCACCGAAGACTGCCCCAATCACCGAGAACGCAACCGAGATCCGCGCGCCACTGAAGATGAGCGGTAGCGCCGAAGGCACTCTTGCCAGGCGGAAGATCTGCCAGCGACTCGCTCCCATGGAAACCATTAACTTGAGCAACTCGCGATCGGTGCTCTTGAGGCCATCGACGGTGTTCACCGCCAGCGGGAAATACGCGACGAGAGCCGTAATCAGCACCTTCGGGAGCAATCCATACCCGAACCAAATGAGAAACAACGGTGCCAGCACCACCATCGGGATGGTTTGGCTTGCGATGAGGAGCGGATAGAGTGCGCGCTCCACGATACGAGAGCTATCGATAGCAACACCGGTGAGCAACCCTGCCGCCACAGCGATACCAAAGCCGATCAGCACCTCGCTGAGCGTGACGCGGGTATGCATCATGAGCATGTCCCAATCATCACGGAACGACTGTGCGATGTCTGTTGGAGCCGGCATCATCCAGCGCGGGGTATCGTTGAGATGAACAGCCACTTCCCAGATGACGAGCAGCACCAACAAAACCACAGCAGGACCGAGAATACGGGCGATACGATCGCTCATGGTGCACCTGCTTCCAGCAACCCGAGCGCACGGAGCAGGGCTTCACGATGTGCTAGGAAGGCAGGCTCCGTCACCATGGCGCGGGTACGCGGCCGGGGTAACGAGATAACCTCCTCATGAACCACCGTACCCGGGCGAGCGGAGAGAACAACAACGCGATCGGCGAGAAAGACGGCTTCTTCGACATCATGCGTAACCATGACCACGCCTTGCTTCTGCCGCTCCCACATCTGCACCAGCCACTGCTGCATGGTGACGCGATTGAGCGCATCCAGCGCACCGAAGGGTTCATCCAGCAACATCAGGTCGCGGTCGGCCAAAACCGTGCGGAGGAAGGCGACCCGTTGCCGCATACCACCACTGAGCTGTGCGGGGTAACTGTCCTCGAAACCTGCCAACCCGAATTCTTCGAACCGCGCTGCAGCCAGTTCGCGGGCACGGGATCGCGATTCCCCGTGGACCTCGAGTGCAAGGGCGGCGTTCTCTACTGCGGTGCGCCAGGGCATAAGCAGGTCGCGCTGCCTCATATAACTGGTGAGACCGGGACGCTGCTCGGGAGAGTACTCCCTACTATATATACGCATCGAGCCACCCTCTTCGACGAAGAGACCGGTAATTACATCGAGCAGGGAACTCTTGCCGCTACCGGATGGGCCGATGAGGCAGACGAACTCGCCGGGATCGACGTGCATATTCACGTGTTCGAGCGCCAGCAACCGCTGGCCGTTTTCGATATAGGTTGCGCTGAGATCAGTGATCTCCAGCAAGGGAGGTGTCATCGCATTTCCTACGCCGGTATGACCCGGATCAGGTTGGCGGTCGGCGATTGCTCGCCCTCTCAGCCTGCACATCAGGCTCCCGCAGCGGATTAGAGTTACATTAATGGTACCGCTTCGCGGCAAAACAGCCACATCGTACGAAGTGCACCCCAAGGAACTCGCTGTATGGTTCCTGGGGTCAATTTCCCGGTGGCCGGGAGAATCTCAAAACGAAGCACGCTTATAGCAAGAATGAGGAAGTGTTCTGTCCGCATGGAATTGCATGCTAGCAGGGTCGCTGGATATGCAGCGATTTTCGATCCTGTTGGTGCAGCCATAAAGCGGTGCAGATTTTGTCGCTGTAAATACTTTGGCGCATTTAGGACACAAAGGTGTGACATCCACACTTCAACCTGACTCTCGCGCCTAATTTAGATCAGGTGCCAATAAGTATAGGAGGGCATATGCAGAACTCACGTTCGTTTAATGGAGAGTACGCCGTTCGGGCGACAGGTCTCAAAAAGAGTTATGGAGAGACCCAAGCGCTTAAGGGTGTAGATATTTCGGTCAAAACCGGCTCGGTACTGGGGCTGCTAGGTCCGAATGGTGCCGGCAAAACGACTGCTGTGCGCATCATGACCACCTTGCTGCATCCGGATGCCGGCGAAGTGAATATTGCCGGTGTGGATGTTTTGAATCATCCGGACCAGGCTCGTCGCGTAATCGGCCTTTCCGGCCAGTACGCAGCAGTCGACGAAATCCTGACTGGTCGCGAGAACCTGCAGATGTTCGGCCAACTCTATCGCCTGCCAAAGAAGATCGCCGCCGCACGCGCCGACGAGCTGCTGGACCAGTTCGGGCTGAGCGATGCAGGTGATCGCATGCTGAAGACCTACTCGGGTGGTATGCGACGACGGCTCGACCTCGCAGCCAGCCTGATTGTGGCCCCGCCAGTACTGGTTCTTGATGAGCCAACAACGGGGCTTGATCCACGCAGTCGCAACGACATGTGGCGAGTCATTGAGAACCTGGTTTCCGATGGCACCACGGTGCTGCTGACCACGCAGTACCTGGAAGAGGCTGATCGCCTGGCTGATGAGATTGTGGTGATCGACCACGGACTCGTGATTGCGCAGGGCACGGCTGACCAGCTCAAGACGCAGCTGGGTGGCGAGCGGCTCGATATTTCGGTGAGCGAGAACACCGACCTGGCAATGGCCGAAGCATCGCTCCTGCGCCTGGCAGATCGCTGGGGTGTGACAGATGCCGACGTGATGGTGGAGAAACACACCCGTCGATTGACGGTCCAGTACCCGGCCGGAGCGTCTGCCCTGGCAACAGCAGTTCGAGGCCTCGACGATGAGGGACTGGAACTGACCGACTTCAGCTTGCGCCGTCCGACGCTGGACGATGTCTTCCTGCAGCTTACTGGCCATGCGGCCGAAAACGGATCCCAAAATGGTTCGGAAGGAGGTAATTCCTATGAGTAGTACCAGTATTCCCGGAAACGTAATTCTCGAGGACGAGATGCCGGCAAATGGCACCAAAAAACTCAGCACTGCGCTCGATCTCACCCCGCAGCCGAAATCCGCATTGGCGCAGATCCTAAGCGATTCGACGGTGCTGGCATGGCGCAGC
>CAZYDY010000026.1:1299-2361 GCA_964646245.1 uncultured Sphaerobacteraceae bacterium | reverse complement strand
TTCCGCAGCCTGCCGATGCAACACATCTCGGTGGTGCTTGGTCGAATCCTGGCGGATATGGCGATCGCCATTTTCACCACAACGACCACGATCATCGTTGGTTTCGCCGTCGGATTCCGCCCAACTGCCGGTGTTGGTGAATGGCTTGGTGCCATCGGCATCATGTTGCTGACAGCGTTCGTGTTCTGCTGGATCGGTGCGGCTATTGGCCTGGCCCTGCGAACCGTGGAAGCGGTGAACAGTATTGGCTTCAGCCTGATCATGCCGTTGACGTTCATCAGTTCGGCGTTTGTGAGCCCGGACTTTATGCCCGGACCGCTGAAGGCATTCGCCTCCAACCAGCCGTTCTCGCTCAGTGTCAGCGCCACGCGCGGCTTGCTGAACGGGTATCCGGAAGCGGGCAATGATGCCCTGCTAACCGTGGTGTGGTGGGTTGGTGCGCTGGTGGTGCTGATCCCACTGACGTACTGGCTCTTCCAGAAGCGTGCCGAGGGCTAAACAACGACCTATCTCCGCGTCGGGGCTCGGTGCATTGTCCCCACCCCCTCACTGCATCTCCCCGTACGAAACAGGATCCTGCCGAGGCAGGATCCTGTTTCGTTTTCATCCGTACCAGACAGGACGATTAGATTCTCGACGACCTCTTAAAGCGCCGAGCGAAGCCCCACATGGATCCTCCAGAGTGGGTATCTCGAGGGGTCAGATCGACGGTTGGGATGTCCGCACAGCGTCTTTAATTACATAAAACTGCGCCGGGTTCGCCTTCAGGCGTTTTAATGAGACTTTTTACTTGCAAAAACACGGCCTGGCGCGTACCTTTCGTTAACAGGGTCAACCTTGTGAGTAGCGGGAAATCCCGGTCACATACCATCGGCCCATTACTCGCAACAATGGAGTTGCAGCTTGCCATTTCTCTTCGTATCACAACACAAATTCATACGAAACCTGGTAGCTATATGTATGGTTGCTGCTGTCCTCATCGCGGCCCCGTTTTCAGGTATAGCAACGGCGCAGACCGAGGCATCGCTGAGTTCTACGCCGGTCGCAGTGCTTCCGGATCCG
>CAZYDY010000026.1:0-1199 GCA_964646245.1 uncultured Sphaerobacteraceae bacterium | reverse complement strand
GGTGGAAATATTTCGCCGCAACGGATCGTGAGTGGATCAGGATGTACCCAGGTTTCTTCGACAGACATCGTTCCGGTTGGCACTGCGGTGGAGTTCCGCTGCGATACTTCTGATGGTCCGGGTAACAGTGATGTTACGAGGACGTTCAGCGGCCTTACAGCTGGCTGGGAATACCAGGTGAATAACGAAGCCTGGCGGTCTACAGTTGGCCCCGCTTTTTCCCAGGCTGATTTGATACCGGAGTTTACCCTTCGGTTGCGCCCTACCAATGTAGTTACGCCAGGCAGCCATGGTTTCATAACCGTGACACTCTCGACGTCCAGTGGGACCGGAGCATATACCGCCACAGTGGGGGCAACTCGCCAGGCGGTGGTCGCGCCAACAGCGGCAGACCTCCAACTGGTTTGCAATCCTGCGTCGGTTTCGGGCCAGGTAAACGCATCCCAAACAGTGACATGTACCTATAGCGGAAGATCGTCGCTCGGTACCCGGCAGATCAACCTTACCCAGATCAGGGTTCCGGCCCCGGCCGGATGGTCGATCACGAGCCCGGTGGGATCGGTGACTGGACGAACGCTAACAGTAAGCCCGAACGCCGTAATCGCATTCGGCGCCCAGAGTTACACATTCTCGTACACACTCACACCGGCGTGTACCGCTCCGACAACGGACCAGCCGATCAATCTGACTTCAACCTTTTCGTTTGGCTCAACCACCAGCATTCCCGGCGCAACGTTCTCACAGGTAGCAGCCCGCTCGAATATGAGCAGCTTGGAGGTCTCCCTGGTCAATAACTCTCTCGTCTGGAATGAGACCTATTCGTTGCTGGAATCATCCGTGCGGGGCAACCTGACATACCGGGTTGTTGCGAACGGGTGCAGTGGCTGGAATGTTCAGGTCTCGGCTTCACCGTATCAATACACAGGGCCGAACAACGGGACATCTATTCCGGCATCGAACCTGAGCCTCACAGCCACTGGAGATCCAGTTGTTATCTCGGGCGAGAGCACAGGTGTGTCTCGCCAGGAAACATCGGGGCCAATCGACTCTCCGACCAAGGTGATGAGCGCCACCGCCGCATCCGGCAATGGCACCTATCAGCAGCAGTTGGAGTTCAACCTGACAATTCCCGGACGTTCCCTGGCGGGAACGTATCAATCGACCATTACCGTTACTTCGGCCGCTGCGCCGTAGTTCTT
>CAZYDY010000025.1:5770-11317 GCA_964646245.1 uncultured Sphaerobacteraceae bacterium | reverse complement strand
TCGATACGGCTGTATGGTGTGCCATAGGGCACTACGCGCACCCGTGCTCCACGCTTGGTGAGCGAATCAACAATGTTCTGTTTCACTCCGCAGTCGAGCACCACCACGCTCGGGCCAGTGTTCCCGTCACCAAAGGTGACTTCCTCGAACATCTGCACCTCGCCGACTACATTTCGCTCACCCGGCAGCGGAGCTGCCTTCGCACGAGCGATAATCTCCTCATCAGTCAGGTCAGCAGCGTTGTGAATGATTGCGGCCCGGAGGTCTCCCACGGAGCGGATGTGCCTGGTCAGCGCACGCGTATCGACTCCCGAGATGCCTGGCACGTTGTGATGCTTCAGGTAGTCGTCAATAGTGCCCTGGCTGCGCCAATTGCTTGGATACGCAGCCGCTTCTTTCACAACAAGTCCGGAGATCCAGGCCTGACGGCTCTGGTCGTCTTCTTCAGTGACACCATAGTTACCGATGAGGGGATATGTCATGCAGACGATCTGGCCACGAAAGCTCGGATCGGTGCAGACTTCCTGGTAGCCCGTCATTGAGGTGGTGAAGACCACTTCTCCGGCTGCTTCTGCCGACGCCCCGAAGCCGTTGCCACGGAAGATTGTTCCATCCGCCAGCGCCAGAACGGCGTTCCATTTTGGTTGATACTGCTTAGTCGGCACGATGCTGTACCTCTCCATCCACAACTGTCAGCACTGCGCGTCCTCTCAATGTCCGTCCCATCAGGGCGGTGTTTTTGCTTTTGGTTTTCAACGAATCTGGTGTCACCTGCCACTCACGGTCCGGATCGATAACAGTGATATTTGCGACGCTTCCGACCGCCAGACCTGGCTCGTCCATGCCGAGGATCTTCGCCGGCTCAACTGTCCAGCGCTTCACCAGCTCGGCGTCTGAGATGTGGCCGGCGCGGACAAGTGCGTATGTCAATGGCACTGCGAATTCGAGTCCACTCATGCCCATGGCTGCCTTTTCGTAGTCAGCAGGTTTGTCGCTCTCCGCGTGTGGTGCATGGTCTGTGCCGAAGCAATCGAACCAGCCGTCTTGCAGGGCCTTGAGCAGTTTCTGCGTATCCTCAACCGGACGCAGCGGCGGATTCACCTTCGTATTCGGATCGGCAGGCGCAGCCCGCTCCACCGCTGGCTCTATTGTATTGTGCAGTTCCCGGTTTCCGGCGACCCATTCGTCACTCATTACCAGATGATGCGGCATTACCTCCGCAGTAATGTGCGCACCGCGCTTCCGTGATTCCTGGATAATCTCGATACCTCGCCCGGTGCTAACGTGACAAACGTGCAGCCAACCTCCGGTGAGTTCGGCGAGCATGCAATCTCGCGCGATGATGATCTCTTCAGCTACAGCCGGGATGCCTGAGATACCAAGCTCCGCAGAAACCTCACCCTCATGCATCGAAGCGTGGGCGATCGCCTTGTCTTCACAGTGGACGATCACCGGCTTGCCGAGGCGCTTGCTGGCCTCCAGGGCGCGACGCATGATCGCACTGTCCGGTGTCGTATCCCCATCGTCGCTCCAGCCGATGGCGCCGGCCTCAATAACGGCGTCATAATCCACATCTTCCTTGAGCTCACGCCCTTTCGTGATGGATGCAATTGGATAGACGCGAGTGTGCCCGTTGGCAGCAACATCATCTGCCAGCATTTTCAGCACTTCCGGAGAATCGAGGGCCGGGCTGGTGTTGGGCATGCAGGCGACGGCTACAAAGCCGCCGGCTGCCGCAGCGGCAGTGCCTGTAGCAACGGTTTCCTTATAATCCAGGCCCGGTTGTCGAAGATGCACATGCACGTCAATCCAGCCTGGAGTCACCAGACACCCCTCTGCGTCTATTACCTCTGCATTGTCTGGGTTCACTGATGCGATATCGGCGATCGTGCCATTTACGATTGCAATGTCACGGATTGTGTCCTCGCCGTTAGCGGGATCAATCACACGTCCGTTGCGAATGATGAGAGTTTGTGACATCAGGCAAATCGTCCTTCCACGATGTACTGGCACAAGCGAAAAGAAAACCTCGACAACCGGAATCCGGTCCGAGGTGTGTGCTCATGCAGTATGGTTATCGCATATTGAGTTGGCATCCGGTTGGGTAGTCCCTCACGTTAGGCGGGCAAACTAACGAATGGTACCACGATGACCACTGATCTGCATTTCACTGAAGAAGAGCTTGATCACTTTGAGGAGATCGAGCGTCGGCTGGAAGTCATGTACGGCCCACGTATGCTCACCCCGAACGACGATCCCGTCTCCGGGCTGGTCAGCACCATTCTTTCGCAGAACACATCTGATGTGAACTCGTCTCGCGCATTCGAGTCCCTACGGTCTGAATTCCCGACCTGGCAGGATGTAATCGAGGGCGACACACCTGGCGTTCAGGAAGCGATCCGGATGGGTGGCCTGAGTAAAACAAAAGCTCCCCGCATCCAGGCGGCATTGCAATCGATCATTGACCGCTGCGGCGATCTTGATCTTGGCTTCCTCGAGGAAATGTCCGTGGATGAGGCCATGAAGTGGCTAACCGACCTCAACGGGATCGGGCCGAAAACCGCGGCCTGTGTGCTGCTGTTCAGCCTCGGTATGCCGGCGATGCCCGTTGATACACACGTCGATCGGGTGATGACGCGATTGGGTGTCTTTCCCGTAAGAACCAGCTCGATAACCAAGCAACGTTTACTCGAAGCACTCATCGGCCCGGATGCGGACAGGGTTTATGCTGTTCACGTTGAGACGATCACGCACGGACGCGAGATTTGCAAAGCCCGGCGTCCTCTATGCGAGCAATGTGACCTTGCCTCACTTTGCCTCTACTACCAGGAACACTATTCATGACTGACTTCGCTACATCTTCTTTGCGCCTCGTTCATCCATCTGGCAGCGAGACCGACCTGTACTTCGTTCGCCATGGGCAAACACCGGCCAATGTGCGGCATCAGTTTGCTGGAGCCACTGATATTCCGCTGGACGATCTCGGCAAACGTCAGGCGGAACAGGTAGCAGAGCGATTCCGCTATTTCAAAATCGACGCGATCATGAGCAGCCCTCTTCAGCGAGCTCACTACACCGCCCGGCAAATCGGGGAGGTCACCGGTCTTGAGCCAAACGTGATGGATGGTCTCAGGGAAATCGACTTCGGCGACGCCGAGATGCTCACAGTGAACGAAATCCTCTCAAGGTTCGATCACCTGATGCCGGCACTTGGCGATTTGCGGGACACCACCCTGCAATGGCCGAACGGGGAAAGTCGGGAAGGGTTCCATCGCCGCGTGCTCGCATCGGTTAACGCAATCCTTCGTACCTATATCAACAAGAGCGTGGCGGTGGTGTGCCACGGTGGTGTGATTTCAAGCGTACTTAGTCACCTGGAAGATGGCCCGCGCAACGATTTTGAGCGTTACCGCATCGCCAACTGCAGCATCAGCCACATGAGCGTGCGACAGGATGAAACGGTGATACACGCATGGAACGATTATTCGCATCTCGATGCAGTGGAAACTGGTCCGCTGAAATTTGATCCGATTGATACCGTGGAGGACAGAAGATGAACCAACTCACCGTACTCGGAGGCTCGGCAGCCGGAATCGGTACCGGCCAGGGATGCAGCGGCTACTTGCTGGATATCGACGGAACAACTATCGTCCTCGATCTCGGCCCCAGCACACTCATAGAACTGCGCAAGCATACGGATTTCCGTAAGCTGGATGGCATCGTCATCAGCCACTTGCATATGGATCACGTGCTGGATCTCTTCATCCTGCGGTTCATGCTGAAGTACAACCCGGTGAAACCGGAGCGGAAGCTTCCACTCTACCTGCCGCCCGGGGGCCTTGCGTTCATGGCGAAAGCTGCTGACCTGTGGGCGACGGACGACGACGATGTTCAAACCTATTTCAGCGAAGTCTTCGACATGTCTGAGTACGATCCGGATCAGTCGCTCACCATCGGATCCGCCACCATCTCCTTTGCACCGACAGTGCACGTTATTCCTTGCTGGGCGATGCGCGTGCATCCCGCCAACGGCGAGGACCTGGTCTATACCGCCGATACCGGGTCGGATGCAGACCTGGACGCGTTCGTGAAAGATTCGGCCGTGATCATCGCCGACTCCGCTGCTACAAAGAACGCTCCCGAGGAAGTCAGGCGAACTGTTCATTTCGATGCAGAAGCAGCTGCCGGCCTCGCCGCGAAAGCGGACGCTCAGCACCTGGTGTTGAGCCATCAGTGGGAAGAACTCGACCCGATGGAGAACGCGGCAATCGCCCGCGAGATCTTCCTCGGTCGGATTTCAGTTGGCCAGCCAGGATTAACCGTCACATGGTAGAAGCCAGCACCACAATCCAGGACGTCGCTGGGGTCAGCATCGGTCACACCACCCTCGCACCAGCGAGGACAGGCTGCACAGTGATTGTGTTTGATGAGCCGGCTCTTACCGCCGCAGAAGTCCGGGGTGCTGCGCCAGGCACGCGCGAACTGGACCTGCTGCAGCCAGGACGCACTGTACAGCGCGCAGATGCGATTTTGCTTACCGGCGGCTCTGCATTCGGTTTGCGCGCCGCAGATGGCGTGATGACCGCATTGGCCAACGTCCAGCGCGGCTTCCCCACTCCGGCGATTCCGGTGCCTATCGTGCCCGCCGCCGTGATCTTCGACCTCGCGAATGTACAGCCGGAGATTCCGTCAGCGGATGACGGAGCGATGGCTCTACGTACGGCGACTCCCCTCTCCCAGGCAGAGACCGGTCAGGTAGGAGTAGGCACCGGCGCTCAGTGGGGCAAAATCACCGGCACTCCGCGCGATGGTGGATTCTATCTCGCTCAGACGAAAGTCGCCGGAGGATCAGTCACTGCCGCTGTCGCTGTCAACGCCATGGGCGTGATCGATCCGGAAACGGATCCACGCGGTGCAGCGATCGATGCATTGAGTCAGGGCGAGTTCGGGCACAACACCACCCTCATCAGCGTGATTACGGATATCCCCTGCAACCACGAAACACTGCAGCGCATGTGCGTATCTGCGCACGATGCACTGGCGCGGGTGATCTGGCCCAGCCACACCGTCGCGGATGGTGACGTTGTATTCGCTAGCACGGTCGGCGGCTCGGCGGAGAGTTCCAGTCTCACCCTTCCGCTTTGCCTCGCAACGGAATTGGCTGTAGAAGCTGCGTTACGGGCGGCGAAGTAGCCATTCCTCATAATTCTAGAGGTAGTACCGAAGCCACCACCAGATACGGGCTGGAACTGTTTCCTGCCATCCGTCAGGAGGATCAGGCTGGGTGCCTTGCGCAATGGTTGGCTCAATGAGCTGCGCACGAGCATCGTCGGCAACTGCCTCATCCTCAATCAGCAAGGCGAGTTCCAGGTTGCGATAGAGCGCCCAGGCGTCGTAGTTGATCGAGCCGATCACGACTGTATTGTCCGAAACAGTCAATTTCGCGTGCACAACTCCAGGAACTTCCCAAATCTCGACTCCCGCATCCAGCAACCTTTCATATTGGGAAGCCAGTGCATATTGGGCGGGGAACACATTGGAATCCTG
>CAZYDY010000025.1:0-5670 GCA_964646245.1 uncultured Sphaerobacteraceae bacterium | reverse complement strand
GCCTGAAGCTGGAGGACCACATCACCTTCGACCCGCGAGTAGGTATCCAGCCAACCGCCATCGTGGTAGTGATCCTCAAAGCCCGCTCCTCCAACCCAACCGATTCGACCATCAACCACAATCATCTTGCGATGATCAGCATGGCCAATCTCATCGAGACGGAAGTTGCGATCCCGATCTGGCAGTTCCCCGGTCGCCTGAATCGAGAGCGTGTCATTTACCACGATCTGAACGCCACCCTCGGCAAGACGCAGGAAGAACTCCTCGTTGTCTCCGGTCGCCTTGGAGCCCTGACCATCGACAATCAAACGCACTTCCACGCCACTGGACGATTTCTCCAGTAGCAAATCGGCAAATGTGTCTCCCCAGCCGCCCGGTGTGAAACCGAACATCAGGATGTGGATTGAATGCTCGGCCGCCTGCATATCGTCGATCATTGCCGGAAAGAACTGGGTACCATCGAGGAACAGCTGCACATCGCTGGCGGTTGCTGGAGCATATGCGATAGCCGCATCGTCGCGCCGGACATCGTCTCGTTGAACGAAGCGCTCCGTCATCTCTAACGCCTGTGCGGGGGTTACAGCATCCTCTGGCGGCGGCCAATGATCATCTTCAACAATGCGGAGAACTTCCCACCAGGCGATCAGGTACGCGATCAGAAGCACAACGCCCACAATGCGAAGACCCCGCCTGGTGCGGGACTTCCACGATGTAGTCGACTTTGATTTCGTATCGGATTTCGTCACCTTGCTCACCAGCTCATCGCTATCCACATTCTTCTTGAAATCGTACCACCGGCGGTGAACACAAAAACGCCACGAATTCCCGAATGAATCGGGAACCGTGGCGTTTCGGCTCGTTGAACAGAAATGTTCGAACTAGCGCTTGGTGTACTGAGGTGCCTTGCGGGCGCGCTTGAGTCCGACCTTCTTGCGTTCCTTCATACGAGGATCGCGTGTGAGCATACCGGCGGCCTTGAGGGTCGGGCGGAGCTCATCGTCGAAGCGGAGGAGTGCACGGGCAATACCGTGACGCACAGCTCCGACCTGGCCAGAGATGCCACCACCAACAACGGTGGCAACGATATCAAAGCGCTCGACGGTTTCTGTGGCTCGCAGCGGTGACTGGAGCAGAATCTGGTTCAGGCCGCGTCCTCCGAAGTAATCTTCCGAGGTCTTGCCATTCACCGTAATGCTGCCGGTACCCGGGTACAAACGCACTCGGGCGACGCTGGTCTTACGGCGACCGACGCCATAGTAGAACTGACCCTTTGGGGTCGTGGTTGCTTCGCTCATGGATCCTCCCCTATCGCGTCGCGGTGTCGTCGAGCTCGAGCGGTGTCGGGCTCTGCGCTTCGTGCGGATGGTTCGTGCCGGCATACACCTTCAGCTTCTTCAGCTGCTGGCGGCCGAGGTTGCTACCCGGAAGCATTCCGCGGACTGCGCTTTCGATGATGCGCTCCGGGAATCGAATCCGCATATCCTTCAGACTGGTGGTCGTCAGGCCACTCGGGAAATCCGAGTGTCGGTAGTAGTTCTTCTGGGTTTCCTTGTTGCCGGTCACGCGCACCTTATCGGCGTTGATGACCACAACAAAATCGCCCGTGTCTACGTGCGGTGTGTAGGTTGGTTTGTGTTTGCCACGCAGCGTTGCCGCCACGGTGGTAGCCAATCGGCCGAGGGTGATATTCTCGGCGTCGACCAGGTACCAGTTTCGCTGCTGGAATTCCGCAGCTTTGGCTGAGTAGGTCTTGCGATCCACGTTTCGTACTCCCGTTACCATTGCGATGAAACCTGACCGTTTCAGATTTCTGTGCGCCCGCTCACCGGGTCTGGATCCGGGACTTCGTCTCCGTACCCTACTCGCCAGAGCATGAGCCCATGTGGCGGCGCCGTTTGTGGCCCTAATCGACGATCGGCGGCTGTTATCAACTCACCAATCCATGCCGGAGGCCGTTTGTTTCGTCCAACTTCGGCGAGTGCACCTGCAACAGTGCGCACTACCTGAGGCAAAAACCCGTCAGCAATAATCCGGATTTCCGCCCCGTTTCCTTCGGCGGGTGCTGTTCCCCACCATGCCTGCACCGGATATACCGAACAATGCATGATGTTCCGCACCGTTCCGCGCCTCCCGAGCGCGGGCGATCCCGTTACGCCGAGCCCGTTACCGGTGAACGACGCGAGGTCTACCTCGCCCGTGAGGTGCGCTGCCCCTTCGGCCATGGCCTCCAGGTCAAGTGCGGGCCATCGCTGCCACGCTCTGTGGCGCTGCAATGGCTGTCGAACACCCCACCAGATGCGATAGCGATATTCTCGCCAAACCGCATCGTACCGTGCGTGAAAGCTCTCGCTCTCCCGCACGCAGCCAACCACCGCGAGGTCGTCGGCCAAATGCGCATTGATCGCTTCAATCAAACGCGCGTCGGACATCTCCGGTCGCATATCCGCTACGCTGGCCACCTGGCCAACCGCGTGCGTACCCGAATCCGTCCTCCCGGCCAGTTCTGCACTGCAGTTCTGACCGAACAACCCGGAGAGTGCGTTCTCCAGATCCTCCTGAACGCTGCGACCGTTCTTCTGCCGCTGACTCCCCACGAAGTTGGTGCCATCGTATGCGATGGTGAGCTTGAGTGTGGAAGCCATATCCGCAATTCAGGAACGAGTGATGAGCCGATGCCCGAAGGCCGCGGCTCACCGAACGATTAGTCAACGAACTCGATCAGTACAGTCGGGGCACCGTCACCCTTGCGCACGCCAATCTTGGCCATGCGGGTGTAGCCACCGGCTTGCCCATCAAAGCGAGGGGCAACTTCGGTGAAGAGGCGATCGACCGACTTCGGATGATCGAGGCGGCTCATGATCAGGTTGCGCGTGTGGCTTGAATCCTCACGAGCAATGGTGATGAGCTTCTCAACCACGGAGCGGAGCTCCTTGGCTTTGGCCTCGGTCGTTACAATGCGCTCATTGAGAATGAGCGAAATTGCCTGCTGGCGAAGCAACGCTTTGCGCTGCGCTGGGTTCCGGCCGAATTTGCGGCCGGCTTTGTTATGCCTCATGGTTAGGCCTCCTCTTCCGCGGCGCCAACCGCGTCCGCAAAGTCGACGTCCTCTGCACCAGACTTTTCGTCGGCGTCATCGGCAGCGCCCTCGGGGAGATAGCCAAACTCGGCCATCTTCTCGCGGAGCTCGCCCATGGAGCGAGGACCAAAGTTTCGGATAGACAGCAGCTGATCTGGATCCATGGTGAGCACTTGTCCCACCTTGTCGATCTGCTTGCTGCGAAGTGCGTTCAGGACGCGCGGTGAGAGACCAAGGTCTGCCAGCGGCTTGTTCTGCACTTCTTCCGGGATCATGTTTTCAGCTGATTCCAGCGGTGCCGGCTGTGTGAACTCTGCGAACACACGGCTATGCGCCATGAGAATCTGGGCGGCGTGGCTGAGCGCATCTTCTGGCTCAACGGTGCCATCGGTCAGAATCTCAAGAATCAGGCGATCGTAATCCACGTCGGAGCCGACACGAGTCTGCTCAATAACGTAGTTCACGCGCTCGATTGGGGTAAAAATCGAGTCGATCGGGATTTCACCAAGTGCGACAGTTTCCTGAACCTCGGCCTGCTTGTAGCCCTGGCCTCGGCTAATCCAGAGGTCCATATCGATAACAGCATCGCTCTCGGTGAGCGTGGCAATGGGGAGGTCTGGATTCACCAGCTCCACCTCTACCGGCCATTCGATATCCTCTGCGGTAACTACACGCTCGCCCTCGCCGTCCATTTTGGCGTAGAGATGCGCGCGCACATCACCGTGAAGTTCGGTAATCTGTCGCAGTCGAACCGCTTTCAGGTTCAGCACAATCTCGGTGACGTCTTCACGTACACCAGGGATTGTTGCGAACTCGTGCCACACGTTATCCACGCGGATACGGGAGACAGCACAACCCTCAAGGCTGCGCAGCAGAATGCGGCGCAATGCGTTGCCCATGGTGGTGCCGTAACCAGGCTCGAGTGGCTCTACCTGAAAACGACCGTAGTTGCGTCCCTCTTCAACTTTTTCGATGGTAAATTCGGGTGTCTGCAACAAGCGGATTCGCCTCCTTTTGTGACCGTGCCGGGAAAAGCTCCCGGATTGGTCCGTTCAATTCACTATCACTTTCGATATCTTGCCGGGCCGGAGTTCCGGTCGGCGCGGAATCGAACTAAACTCGACGTCGCTTGGGTGGGCGGCAACCGTTGTGCGGAATTGGAGTGGTATCTGTAATAGAAACCACCTGCACACCCGCAGCCTGCAGGGATCGAATGGCCATTTCACGGCCGGATCCCGGGCCCTTAACAAAGACGTCTACCTGGCGAAGTCCGTGCTCCTGTGCGCGGCGGGCAGCGGCTTCCGCCGTCATCTGCGCGGCGAACGGGGTGCTCTTGCGAGAACCCTTGAAGCCGTTGGCACCTGCACTGGACCAGGAAATCACGTTCCCGTTCGGGTCCGTGAGTGTCACCATGGTGTTGTTAAAGGTGGCCTTGATGTAGGCCTTCCCGCGGGGGATATTCTTACGATCTCTTCGCCGTACGCGTCCGGCACTGCTCTTTGATGCACCTTGTCGTTCAGACATGGATACCTATTCCTCCATACAAAAACACACTTAACAGAAGCTGTCCGGCGAGATCATCAACGGGTTCAACCCATCTCCACCAACCGGGGCTCCATCGATTAGGTTCTGCTTCGGCTTACTGCTCGCTTCGGACCACGGCGGGTGCGGGCATTGGTGCGCGTGCGCTGACCGCGAAGCGGTAGACCACGGCGATGTCGCATACCACGGTACGAGCCAATATCCATGAGCCTCTTAATGTTCATGGAAACTTCACGGCGAAGGTCACCCTCAACGCGGTAATCACGATCGATAAGATCGCGAATGCGGTTGGATTCTTCATCCGTGAGATCTCGGACGCGAGTATCGGGGCTTACACCGGTTTCTGCCAAAATCTTCTGGCTGGTGTGAAGACCGATTCCAAAAATGTAAGTTAGGGCTACCTCAACTCGCTTCTCACGAGGGAGATCTACGCCCGAAATACGTGCCATAAAAACCTCTCACACTTTACGATTCGATATCAGGCCCAGCAGGAGCTGGTAAACCGAACCGTCCAACTATTAACCCTGGCGCTGCTTGTGCCGGGGGTTGGTGCAAATTACTCGCACAATACCCTTACGGCGAATAATTCGGCACCGCTCGCACCGCTTACTCACTGAAGCCGAAACTTTCATGCTTCCTACTCCCTATACATTGTTCACGCGCACCTCGCAGCTATTTCCAACCTGCTGCATAAAAAGCACACGCGGATAGCACTTGTCCAAGACAAGTGCCACGACTGCCTAGTGTACCACTGATGTCAAGCGTGGTGTCAAGACCATTGGCTCGTCATCTGTGATTGCCACAGTGAACTCAAAGTGCGCGCTCAAACTGCCATCCGGTGTTACCACCGTCCAGTCGTCACTGAGCACCTTGGTGTCCTCTGTTCCGATATTCAACATTGGTTCGATAGCCAGGGTCATCCCCTTCCGCAGCACCGGTCCGAAGCTGGCCGAACCAAAGTTCGGCACATGCGGATCCTCATGCATGCGGCGTCCGATACCGTGACCACCGTATCCACGTACAATGCCGTATCCCTTTGGACCGGCGAATTG
>CAZYDY010000024.1:9805-11403 GCA_964646245.1 uncultured Sphaerobacteraceae bacterium | reverse complement strand
TGGAACGGGTGGTCGACGGTGCCATATGTGTTTGGGACAGTTCGTCCGGATTCAAGGGTATTTGTGAGATCGAACCCACCGATACGCCAAATTGCCAGGACGACCAGGATTAGCAGCGCGGCTCCCCACGCCAGGCGTAAACCTGTATCGAACCTCTGCGCGCTATTCTGCTTCATGCTGAAGATGGGCGGCGTGGACATGCTCCAGGGGCTCTGGCTGCGGTTCGTCATCTGGTGTGCCGAGGAATAGCCAGAATCCCGCCACGGTACCGATGACGATAATCGCGATGGAGAACCAGTAAATCATGGAGACCAGGCCAGGTGCAGGCAACGCCGGGAGATTGCTGCCGAGGTATTGCCACATGGTGGCGATTCGGCGATCCAGGAGGTTGAGCTGCCCGGAAACCCAGACACGCGCTTCAACCTGCCCAAAGCCAACCCAAACAAGAAACCCGACAGACATAACCGCAAAAACCACAAGGCGTATCGGGTTCACCAAACTGCTGTCTGGCATGCGTTCCGGAGCCTGTGGAGTTTGTGATTCATCCATCGGGGTGATCTCAATTCGATACGGCCCGGGAGTGAACCCGGGCCGTGAATCTTTACGAATGGTTACCCGACCTGGGCGGCGTTAACCTTCTTCTTCTCTTCATGGTATTCCTGGTCCGCGTTAACCGCTTCCAGGTCGTAGTTCTCGCCAAGAATATTCTTGGCTGCCAACAGGCCAGTCTCAATGCTGTGGTCAGTGTTGTTGTAGCGGAACGATCCACCACGGCCGATGTACTGCAGGTTCTCGATGGATCGGATGTAATCCTTCATCTTGCCCAGCGGCTCTTCGTAGCCCATACCGTATACCGGGTACGCCTTGGTGGCACGAAGCGTAAATCCACCGATTACTTCTTCCGGCTTCACGAAGCGGAGGTCCTCCACGAGGTGCTTCACTGTCTGGTTCACGAGCTGCTCATCGCTCATGTTCCAAATGTGATCACCCTTGGAGCAGAAGTACTCAACAACGAGTGAGGTGTACTCCTCGCCCGGAACCATTGCCGGGCTCCAGTTCTTCGGCTCATGGAAGCGGCCGAAGAGGATGTTCTTGTCGTGCACATACAACCAGGTATCGTTGGTCACCTGTGGCTTCTTGAACATCATGTTCACGGTGATAATGTCGCGGAAGTCGAGCGAGTTGGCGGCTTCCAGTACATCGTCCGGAGCCGGTGGATCGGTGATCTTGCAGAGCACGGTCATTGGAATGGAGGAAATGAAGTTGTCCGCCTCCATCAACTGCTCGCCTTCCTCGGTCTGAACGAGAATGCCCTTCACGCGATTCTCTTCCAGAACGATCTTGCGAACCGGATGCTTCAGCAGCACCTCGTTACCGGCAGCCGTTACCGAATCCGCCATGCGCTCGCTGAAGCGACCGAAGCCATCTCGCGGGTACATGAACTCATCGATGAGGCTGACCACGTCGCCCTTGCTTGGGATGATGGCGTCCTTGATAGCAGTCCAGAGACTCATGTCCTTGGTGCGCTGCTTCACCCAGTCGCCACTGAGCTGGTCGCACGGACGACCCCAAAGCTTCTCGGAGTAATTCTTGAAGAA
>CAZYDY010000024.1:7331-9705 GCA_964646245.1 uncultured Sphaerobacteraceae bacterium | reverse complement strand
TCATCGTTCTTGGTGAACCAACGGTGGCCCCCAATATCGAACTTGAACTCACCAAACTCGGTTTCTCTCTTAATGGTTCGCGCGAGCCCACCCACAAATGGCGCGGATTCAACGACGGTGACTGGCGCACCGGCCTTGCTCAGCACATAAGCCGAGCACAACCCTGCCGGACCGGCCCCCATAATGATGGTGGAGCCTGGCGTGCC
Organism: uncultured Sphaerobacteraceae bacterium; assembly: GCA_964646245.1. Lineage (GTDB taxonomy): Bacteria > Chloroflexota > Chloroflexia > Thermomicrobiales > UBA6265 > UBA6265. The sequence continues at coordinate 9,499 of CAZYDY010000024.1, read as the reverse complement.
GTTCTCGTGTGTACCTGCTGGATTTGCCATGTACGTCTGTTTCCTCTCGTCTGCGCGCTTCTGCGGTATCAATAACTCATTCGGCGCGTTATGCCTCAATGTTTACAAGACTAATGATGGCACAAACTGCATCGCAAGTTATACCACTCTGTGGTTGCGTCAAGGCAGCGTGCCTACATAATCTGCAAAAGTACCTGCTACTTTCTCCATGTAATCGCATTATTCAGGCCAAAGTTCCAGATAGCCGCCAATCCGGCGCCGGCCACGTTCGCCCAAAGGTAATGCACATCCCAGGAATCATGTAAGTAGGTCAGAACCGCCCAGTTGATCGCCAGGCCACCAATGTTGATAGGAACGTAGGTTTGCGCCCTTCTTAGCCATCGGGGTCCGCCACGGTCGTGCCAGGTCCAAATCTCATTCAGGTAAAAGGTAACGATCATGGAAATGAGGATAGCGACGGGTGATGCGGCCCGAACAGCGAAATCGAATTGGGCATGCAGCAACCACAGAAAACCCTGATTGGTGGCAAAGCCTATAGCGCCTACCATCAGGAATTTCTGGAACCGCTGTGCTACCGTCCATAACTTCGCTACGGACTCAGGCATTCTTTCGGCGGAAATCATTCATACCTCATATATCGTTACCCGGTAGCAAGCGCACCAGCACCCATTCTAATCGCATATTCGTTGCCATATGTCCGTATGGTAGCTTTTTGCCTCCACCTCCGTGACACACGTGTACCGGGCACGTTCCGAAGAAGTCGTGCCCGGTACCTACATATGCTAGTTCTGCAGCAGGTCAAATGCGAAATGGAGCTGAGGGTCCTCGTGCTCTGCGAACTCAGCCTGGGTAAACTCACCCTCATCAATTGAGAGCGATGCGGGGAACCACGGGCGCTCCAATGGATCCGCCGAGAACTCAACCTCGTGCGTTGGCTCCACACCAACATGGTAGATATCCGTGCCTTCACCAGTAAGGAAGAGCTGAATACCAATCATCACCATGGAACCGTCGCTGAGATCGAACGGCAGGAGCACCGTGCCTGTACCAGACGTCGTTTCACCAACGAGTTCGCCGCGGCCGGACTCCATAATTGCGGAGCTTGTGATCTCCGATGAAGACGCACTGTGCTCATCTACCAGCACCACGAGTGGTCCTTCGGTGTAGAGGCCGTTCTCGCCAACCGTGGAAATGGTGCGGGTGTCACCGGTCATATCCATTTCTTGCAGCAACGGTGTACCCGCCGGCAAGAACTGGCTGGCAACGCCCATGGCTTCAATCACGAAACCACCCGGGTTGCCGCGCAGATCAAGAACGACGCCAGTCATTCCCTGATCCTGTCCCCATTCCAGGCCTTCGGCCACACGACTGGATGCACCCCGGCTGAACTGATTTAGATGCAACCAAAGCACACCGTCCGGAAGCATGGCGTACTGCACCGGATCCATCTGGATCAGCTCGCGCGTGATAGTGACTTCGTAAGACTCTTCTTCACCAGCATGGCGAAGCTCAAGTGTTACGTCAGTTCCCACTTCTCCGGAGATGAGGTCGATGCCTTCTTCCGGCGTGACAGTTGTGAGGTCAACGCCGTCCACGGCAAGGATGGTGTCGCCAGGCAGGATTCCGGCTTCAATAGCCGGAGAGTTCTTCATTGGATAGTTGACTACCGGTAGATCACCAGTGAGATCGACGGAAATACCAATGCCGACCAGCTCGTTGTTGCTGCTCTGCTCGTACTCAACTGCCTCTTCGGGATTCAGGAATCGGCTATGGCCTGTATCACCAAGCGATTCAACCATGCCCCATGCAGCGCCCCAGACGAGTTCCTCGTCGGTGAATTCGGACTGCAGCACGTAGTTTTCACGAATGGTGTCGTAGGTTTCGCCGATGATGCTGTAGTTGCTTGCACTGGAAAGTCGATCCTGCGCAGTACCACCTTCAACCAGGATGCGATCCACTCCGGCACCAACAAACATGGCGACAACTATGAGTACGCTCAATACCACTGTTCGCGGCGTACGGGATTGCGATCCCGATTCGATCTGCTTCATTCTGCCTCCTGCCTGGCCAGCTGGCCGGGTAGCGTTGCGTTCATAAATCGAGCCCTTCACGATCGTGCAGGCTCCACTAACTAGTACGAATTCCGCACGCGTGTAGTTCCATTATGA
>CAZYDY010000024.1:0-7231 GCA_964646245.1 uncultured Sphaerobacteraceae bacterium | reverse complement strand
ATCACTTCAATGCCCGAATCACGAGCCATTGTCATGATGGCGTCCCTCGTGATGCTCTCGAGAATTCCGCTGGATGTATCGGGAGTGATGAGCTTGCCATTCTTCACCAACATCACACAGGCGCCTGGTGCTTCCGCCAGTTTCCCCTGTGGATTCAGCATAAGCGCGGCGTCGTAACCATCCATCTTCACCTCATGGAGAGCGAGATGCCCGTTACGATAATTGGAGATGTTCTTGATGCGCGGAGGCAACACGTTATCAGAGATTCGGGTCCAGGAGCTCACCTTCGCTCGCACGGTCTTGTCCGTGCAAAGATGCGTCGGGTTAGGTCGCGTAGTGATGTACATCGCGGCCTCGAGTGAGGCAGGATCAGACCTTTTCGCCGGATCACCACCGGAATACACCAGCGGGAAGATGTAGGTGTCCTCCTCGATCTCGTTGGCGGCCAGCAGATCAGTCACGAAACCGACCAACTCGTCGTCGCTCCACGGCAACGGTAAACGCACCATGCGCGACGATTCCTGCAACCGATGCATATGCTCCGGCAACCGGAATACGTTTACGCCTGATCCATCTTCAGCGCGATACGCCCGAATACCTTCGAACACCGCTCCCACTGCACCCCAGGCAAGATCAGTCAGGTGGATGGTGGCATCCTCCCATTTCACAAGCTCGCCGTTATGCCAGAGGAACTTTGGATTCGACGCCATATCTTTGTCCTTTTCTCACAATCGTCACACTTCAACCGTTGGGGTCATCGTACACCTATGCGGTTTCACTGCATAGACATCAAAGGCCGACCCGGATAACCGGATCGGCCTTCGTTTTGGGACGTGTTAGGCGTCCGGATCAAACGTCATAAACGCCAGGGCACCGGCCCCGTAAATCCCGGTGTCTCCACCCAGCTGCGAATACTCGATCGGCACACCGCTCCGCATGTCGACGAACGAATACTGCGGAACCATCTTCCTCGCCGGACCCATAAGGAGCTCGCCAAGGGCCGCCACGCCACCACCGATCACGATCATCTCCGGATCGAACATATTGATGAAAGAGCCGATTGATGCACCGAGCGCCCGGCCAGCACGCTCCAAAATCGAGATGGACGCCTCGTGCCCCTGCGATGCTGCCTTGGCCACAACACCAGCGTGAATCTTTCCATCGCCAGCGAGCTCATGGAGCAAATCACCATCGGCAGTTGTCGCAACCTTGTATGCCTCAGCCTGGATGGCCCAACCGGATGCATATGCTTCCAGGCAACCAATGCTGCCGCAGTTACAGCGCGGACCATCGATGGAAACGAGCGTATGGCCGATCTCGCAACCGAGGCCGTTCTTGCCATCAATCAATATGCCCTCGGAAACAACTCCACCACCGATGCCAGTACCGAGCGCCAGGTAGACAAGGTTCTGCATACCTATGGCCCGCCCGAAGCGCATCTCGCCGAGGGTGGCACAGTTGCCGTCATTGGCGAGCGCTACCCGACGGCCGATGTGTCCCTCGAGCTTCTCCACCAGGGGAACATCTCGCCAGCCAGGAAGGTTTGGGGTGTAGTGAACAATTCCCTTGCGTGGATTCAGCGGACCGGGAGAGGCGATGCCAACGGGTGTTTCCGCATCAACCCCAGCCTTTGCTGCCACTTCATTGATCAGGCCAGCAATACGCTTAATCACAGCGTCTGGCCCCAGCTCGGAATGGGTGGGCGTCCGCATGGTATGCGACATGGTGCCATCGGCGTCCAACACGGCCACTCGAATATTTGTTCCACCGAGATCCACACCGATAACCTGCTGAAGCGTCATGTACACCCTCTCCACCGCATTGTGTTACCGGGGAACGCCACGCTACGCAGCACCCGGCCGAACTGTTGATTTTGCCAATCAGTGTACTTCGAAACTGCCCGGACTCCTGAATGGAATCCGGGCAGGTACTTGTGGATTTATGCCTTTGCCGGTTCCTCGGCAACTTCCAGGGTGGATTTCTCCCCCTGCCAGCCGCAGTTGGCGCACTTCACGCGAGCACCACCTCGACCGATCTCGCCAAGCACGCCTTCGCATTCCGGGCATGGAGTCTTGATCGGCTTGTTCCAGGAAACGAAGTCGCACTCCGGATAGCGTTCGCAACCGTAGAACTTACGTCCCTTCTTGGAACGACGCTCCACAACCTCGCCCTGGTGGCAGGTGGGGCATTCCACGCCAATGCGAACCAGCAACGGCTTGGAGTTTCGACAATCCGGGAACCCACTACAGGCCATGAACTTGCCGAAGCGACCAAGCTTGATCACCATCGGGCTGCCACACTTTTCGCAGACTTCGTCTGTGGGCTCGTCGCGGATTTGCACCTTCTCCATCGTCTGCTCGGCGTTCTTGAGCGTGGCTGTGAATGGAGCATAGAACTGCTCCAGGGTCGGCACCCACTCGCGCTCACCGTTGGCGATGTCATCGAGCTCCGATTCCATTTGCGACGTGAAGCTCACGTTGAAGATGTCCGGGAAGTGCTCAACGAGTAGATCATTGACGACGAACCCGAGCTCAGTCGGAATCAGCCTCTTCTCTTCCAGCGTCACGTAGTTGCGAGCCTGCAACGTGGCGATAGTCGGCACATACGTAGATGGGCGACCAATCCCCTGCTCTTCCAGCGCCTTTACCAACGTGGCCTCGGTGTAGCGTGGAGGTGGCTGGGTAAAGTGCTGTTCTGGCAGGAGTTGAATGAGGTTGAGATCCTCACCGTTCTCCAGCTCCGGCAATGCACCCTTGTCCAGTTCGTCCGTCTCCCCTTCGTCACGGCCCATCTGGTAGACCTCCATCCAACCCCGGAAGGTGATGATGGATCCAGTGGCACGGAACAGGAACGGCGCGGAACCGTCCTCTACTTCTGCCTTCTTGCCGGCGAGAATATCTACTCGCGTGTTATCGAGCATCGCCGGTGCCATCTGGCTGGCCATGTAGCGCTGCCAAATCAGGTTATACAGCTTGAATTGTGACGGGTTCAGGAACGATTTCACCGACTGCGGATCCCGTGCCGGATTGGTCGGACGGATCGCTTCGTGTGCCTCCTGGGCTCCCTTGGCGCGTGTCTTGTACACGTTCAGTTTCTCGGGCACGAACTCGCTGCCGAACTTTTCGGCAATGACGTCACGAGTCTGGAACTGAACCTGCGTGGAGATGTTGACCGAGTCTGTACGCATGTAGGTAATCAGGCCCTGCGTACCTTCGGCTCCGATATCCACACCTTCATACAGGCCCTGGGCGAGTTGCATGGTACGGCGCACGGAGTATCCCAGCTTGCGGGAAGCTTCCTGCTGCAACGTACTGGTCGTGAATGGTGCCTGTGCCCGTCGACGAGTCTGGCGACGCGTAACTTCGGAGATCTTCCAGCTTGCACCATCGAGCTGATCCACGATGGCGTGTGCCTCTTCTCCGGTTGCAAGCTCGGCTTTCTTTCCATTAACACGAAGGATCGATGCACGGAACTGATCCCGCTTGGTGGGCTTGCCACTCGTGATCTTGGAGAGATCGGCGTCCAGGCTCCAGTACTCAACTGGCTGGAATGCCTCTACCTCGCGTTCCCGTTCGGAAACGATGCGTAGCGCGGCCGATTGCACACGTCCGGCAGATAGGCCTCGCTTGACCTTCTTCCATAACAATGGGCTCACACCGTAGCCCACGAGTCGGTCAAGGATTCGTCGCGCCTGCTGGGCATCCACAAGATCCATATCGATCTCACGTGGATTCTCCATAGCGGCGGTAACAGCGGACGGAGTGATTTCATTGAAGACAACACGGTGAATGGGTTTGTCCTGCGCATCTGTAGCATGCACCAGGTGCCAGGCAATAGCCTCGCCTTCGCGGTCAGGGTCAGTTGCGAGGTAGATTTCCTTCGCACCTTTCACGCTGGCCTTGAGTTCCTTCACCAGCTTGCTCTTGTCGCGCGGAATCAGGTACTTCGGCTCAAAGCCGGCATCCACATTAACGCCCATTGTGCTTTTAGGCAGGTCGCGGATGTGACCCATGGACGCCTTCACGGTATAGCCCCGTCCGAGGTACCTGCCAATACTCTTCGCCTTGGCCGGGGATTCCACGATCACCAGCTTGCCGCGAGGGGCAGCTTCCTTCTTCTTGGCACGAGTGGCTTTCTTCTTCGGAGCCTTTTCAATCGTTTTATCGGTTTCAACAGTTGACATATATTTGGAGTTCCTGGCTGTGATTTCATAGAACGGATGTCACTCGTACATCCCAATGAAGCTTATATCTCTCTACGTTTGGTAGCGTAGCGGACGCTGTCAAATTGGATGAGGCAACGTTTTCAATAGTACGTCACCTTCTAGAATAGTACCCACTCCCGCCAGAATGGACCGATCCCTGCAGTTCCAGCATCATCAATTCACCTGAAACATCGTGGACAGTCTTGCCCAGTCTCGCGGCAATGTCGTCGATATGCTGCGGCTCGGATGTCAGTACAGAAAGCAGTCGCCGCTCGTCACTGCTCAGGTTCACGTGCCCGATTTCGGGATCATCGTGATTGAGTGGGCGAATGTGGAGGTCCTCCAATATATCCTCCGCCGAGCGCACAAGCGTCGCACCCTCACGCAGGATGCGATTGCAACCTGCGCTCGCCGGAGCATGTACCGGGCCGGGAATCGCAAAGGCGTCCCTCCCCTGCTCGGCGGCGAAATCCACAGTAATCAGCGCTCCGGATCGCTCGGGCGCTTCGATGACCACAACGCCACGTGAGAGTCCGCTGATGATCCGATTGCGCGGTGGAAAGTTGAACCGATCGGGCTGCGTGCCGAGTGGGTACTCCGTAAGCACCGCCCCCTGTTGTTCGATCTTGCGAGCCAGATCTCGATGCTTGCCCGGATAGATGACATCAACCCCGCTGCCGAGCACAGCGATTGTTCGGCCGCCTGCTTCCAAAGCTGCCCGATGGGCGACACCATCGACGCCGAGTGCGAGCCCGGAAACAATAGTCACCCCGGCCTTGGCGAGATCATAGGCGATCCGATACGTCATCTCCCTGCCATACGCAGTGACTTTCCGGGTACCAACAATAGCAACAGCGGTCGAATCCGTTTCAATCAACTGCCCCCGGTAATACAGCAAGGGCGGCGGCGCCGGAACTTCCCTGAGCAACGCAGGATACGAATCATCCGCCCAGCATGTAATGTTGATGCCATCTCGCGTGGTCCGTTCATAAAGCGCATACACATCGATGTCATTCCGCCTGCGAAGCACGTCATCCACAACGCCCTGCGGGAGCACCTCACGCAGCTCATGACCGGCCGCTCCCCACGCCGCCTGAAGCGAACCGAATGTGGCCAACAACTGCTGAATCCTGGAGGAACCAATTTTGGGCACCTGCATGAATGCCAGCCACCAGGCACGTTCCGGTGCGGTTGCGGCTACCGCATTATCCATCGCAGGTGTTTCGCGCATTGGATCTTCCTTCTATACTGATTCAGCTTTAGTCGTTGCCAACACAGGAAAGGCACATACACGATGGTACGCACCAATGCGGTGAAGGAAAAACTCGCGTCTGGCGAGCGGGTGTTCGGATGTTTTATACCACTGAGTTCGCCCGAAGTGGTGGAAATCATCGCGCTGGCGGGGTTCGATTTCGCCCTGCTCGATAGTGAACACGGACCACTCTCAGCCGAGACGGCCTACCGGCTCATCCTCGCTGCAGAAGCGCGTGGCATTGAACCATTTGTGCGCGTGGGAGAGCACGATAAACAAACGGTGCTGAAGTTCCTGGATGCCGGTGCCAGTGGCATCATGACTCCACAAGTCGGTTCAGCTGCTGACGCAGAGAAAGCCATCCTCGGCACCAAGTTCGCCACGATCGGCACCCGCGGCCTTGCCGGCATGCGCACGTTCGATTTTGGAATGAACAACACGCTGGATACATTCGTTGAGCCGTTGAATGATCGTGTACTCAACATGATCCAGTTCGAACACAAGGACACCTTTGCGGAGCTCGATCAGATGCTGGCCCTTCCCGGGCTGGATGTGCTCTTCATTGGTCCGAGTGACCTTGCTCAGTCCCTTGGATACCCCGGACAGCCAAATCATCCCGATGTAACGGCCCTGGCTGACGAGGTGGTTGCCAAATGTCAGCGTGCCGGCGTAAAGACCGGAACAGTTGCCTACACTCCTGCCCTGGTTGAGCAGGTAATTGCACGTGGCTTTGATATGGTGGTCGCGAGCGCAACGACGTTCCTGGCCGCCTCTGCCAAGGGTTGGATACAAGCTGCACGTGAGGCAGTATGACAATCAAGCAAGGGGGCTGTGTATTTATTGTCCAAAGCGAGTTCGCTATGGTACTGTGCATACAGATTGAGAAACGCTAGGAGAGTCCGCTGTCCTGTGCAATGTCGCACTATAGGCCGTGACGAACTTTCGGGAATCGTTTATGGTTTTCGAAATTTGTCGCGACTTCCGGGTGTGACGGATTTTCAGTTTTCCGATTGACCGATTTTTAGTTGTATTCGCGTGTGGGAGAGGAGCAAGGATGGCGGCTGAATCACAGACCACCACTTCTGCCAACAAGGGAAGTCACGACGACTCCAATCTTCTTGAAGTGAACAATCTGCATACGCAGTTTTTCACTCAGGATGGTGTCGTAAAAGCTGTCGATAACGTTTCGTTTTACATCAAGCCTGGCGAAACACTCGGCGTTGTGGGTGAATCAGGATCTGGTAAGAGCATTACCGGTCTCTCACTCATGCGGCTGGTACCAACCCCTCCAGGCAAAATTGTTGAAGGCGAAGTGATCTTCCAGGGTAAAGACATCCTGAAGATGACAGACGAGCAGGTTCGAAGCATTCGCGGTAATGAAATCGCGATGATCTTCCAGGACCCAATGACATCGCTCAATCCCGTGTTGACAATCAATCGCCAGATTAGCGAATCGCTCATCTTGCACATGGGAATGAATAAGGAGCAGGCAAAGGCTCGCGCCATTGAACTGCTTGAGATGGTAGGTATTCCCAACGCCATGGAACGTGTGGACCAGTATCCGCACCAGTTCTCCGGTGGTATGCGCCAGCGCGTAATGATCGCTATGGCACTCTCCTGCAATCCAAAGCTGCTGATCGCTGACGAACCGACCACCGCTCTTGATGTGACAATTCAGGCCCAGATTCTGGACCTGATGCGAAACCTCCAGAACGAGACTGGCGCCGGTGTGATGATGATCACCCACTCCATGGGTGTGGTTGCAGGTATTGCCG
>CAZYDY010000023.1:7293-11432 GCA_964646245.1 uncultured Sphaerobacteraceae bacterium | reverse complement strand
AGTACCGGCGCGCGCCTGTGCCCGGCAATGACGGTGGGGACGCTCACGCTGCCACCGGTACTGAAAATGACATCCGGCTTGAACTTGCGCACCTTGTTCCACGACTGCACAACACCGATCGGGAGGCGCATGGCGTCGACCAGATTCTCCAGCGAGAGATAGCGGCGTAGCTTGCCGGTTTGAATTGCGGTGAACGGGATGTGTTGCTCGTTTGCGAACGTGCTCTCCACACCCTTGTGGCTGCCAACCCACAGTAACTCCATCGGAATCTCCCGGGTACGGAGCTCTTCAATCACTGCTATTGCGGGAAGCACATGTCCACCGGTACCGCCACCGGCAATGAGCAATCGTAGGGGGGTTGTATTCTGGCTCATGGTGCTCCTCAAGCGATAGCCGCAACTGTTTTCACTCGGCATTATAGTTCGCATGCGATAATCACCGGTAACGGCGGGGAGGAGCAGTGACCAACACTCACATAACACAGCGATTGCTCTGGCTCGCCAGTATCATCATCGCCGTGGTGCTGGTGGATCAACTGGTGAAACAGTGGATGGTCGACTGGATCGGCCCCGGCCAACGGGTGTCGAGAGTCGAAATGCTCGGCTCGTTCTTCGCCTTCGAGTATCTGGAGAATCGCGGAGCCGCATTCGGTATCTTCCAGCAAGGCACCACGGTATTGGCATTCATCTCGGTAGTGATCATTGCTATTGGGCTCGTGGCGATGGTGAAGTTCGCAAAGGATGAATTCTTTCTGGCTGCATCCATTGCCCTGATCCTTGGTGGGGCTATTGGCAACGCCATTGATCGTTTCAGCCGCGGATTCGTCGTTGATTTCATCGCCGTGGGAAGATTCTGGAAATTCAATCTCGCCGATAGCGCCGTCACTATTGGTGTGGTATTCACATTTTTACTGCTGTGGCGGTCTGAACAATCCGACAAACAGCACGATTCAGTACAGGAACAAGACACATGACCGATATATCGCCGACCAATGTAGAAGACCAGCGAGAGATCATTGAGCTGTATCCGGAACGATCAGACCTTAATGTGCGCCTGGACAAGTATGTTTCCACGCAACTACCTGATCTCAGCCGCACGTATTTGCAGCAGTTGATTACCGATGGCGCCCTGTTGGTTGATGGGTTTGTGCGGCGACCCAGCTTCAAGGTCACTCCCGGCCAGGTCATTACCCTGGAATTACCGGAGGTCGAGGAGACCGAAATTATCGCGGAGGATATCCCTCTCGATATCATCTTTGAAAACGACGACATCCTGATGGTGAACAAGGCGGCTGGCATGGTGGTACACCCTGCGGCCGGGCACTCCAGCGGCACGTTGGTGAATGCTGTTCTTCACCACGCACCTGAGATATCGATTCAGGGTTCAACCCGACCAGGCATTATCCATCGGCTGGATAAAGACACCTCCGGCATCATGGTTGTCGCGAAGTCCGATCGAGCCCAGACATCCCTGGCAGAACAGTGGATGGATCGCAAGGTCAGGAAAACCTACTATGCGCTCGCCGCAGGCGTCGTAGATGAAGACACAGCGACGATCGACGCGCCGATTGGTCGTAACCCGGCCAATCGCCAGCAAATGGCAGCTACCCGGAACGGCAAGGACGCCGTGACGCACTTCACCGTGCTCGAACGTTTCGAAGAATGCACGTTGCTCGAAGTCACGATTGAGACGGGACGTACCCACCAGATTCGTGTGCACCTGAATTTCATTGGCCACGCTGTTGTGGGTGACGCACTCTACGGGAATAAGGTGAGTGCTCGTATTGCAGAAGGCCTTGAACTGAAGCGTCAGTTCCTGCACGCGAAATCACTCGGATTCTCCATGCCCGGAAGCGGCGAGGATCGAACATTCGAGGCACCGTTACCAACGGATTTGCAGTCCGTTCTCGATCAGCTCCGCTCGGGAGAGGAGGAGCGGGATGAGCCGCAAGGTTCATGACCTGATTCAGGCCTGGTTTGAGACCGGCTTGAAAGCTGTAGATCCGACTACCGTGACGCGCGATGCACTGACCGGGATTGACCCTGGTGGTGGCAGGCTGATTGCGCTTTCGGTTGGCAAGGCGGCGGTAGCAATGGCAGCCGCCGCACGTGATGTTTTCGGGGATCGGATAGACGCCGGTTTACTCGTTGCCAAGAGTGGTCAACTCGACGAAGAGGTCGAAGGCTTTCTCGCAATCGAGGCGGCACATCCGATTCCGGATGAACACAGCCTCCGCGCCGGTGAGTCGGCGCTTGAGATGGTGGCTGATCTCACATCAAACGACACCGTTATCGCGCTGATCTCCGGCGGAGGATCTGCACTCATGGAATGCCCGATTGAGGGCATTTCGCTTATGGATATGAAAGTCACAACCGAGTTGCTTATGTACGCGGGCGCAGGTATTTATGAGCTTAATACGGTTCGGAAGGCGCTGAGTGCTATCAAGGGCGGCGGACTTCGCCGTGCCATTGGCGATGCGCGATGCATCACTTTGATGCTGAGCGATGTCATCGGTAACGATCACACGGTTATCGCCAGCGGCCCGACCGTGCCGGGTCCCACAAATCGTGGGGCGGCGTGGCAAGTGATTGAAGATTTCCACATTCAGAACCAGGTCCCAGATTCCGTTCGACAGGCACTCACCAGTGAGGTGCCTCCGCTCCCGCCTGTCGATACTTCACGCGATGATCGCCGCGTTATTGCCGACAACGCTACGTTTGTAGCTGCCATCGAGCAGGCGGCCAATGATGGTGGATTTCGTGTCCAGAAAGCATGGGAAGATTGGCGCGAAGATGTTGACGATCTTGCGCACCGCATTGTGAGTGAGTGCCGCGCAGCCGGGCCGGACGTTGGCGTGATTATCGGCGGCGGAGAAGCGACGAGTGTTGTGCGTGGGGATGGCAAGGGCGGTCGAAACACCGAAGCGGCGTTAATCGCAGCCATGCAACTTCCAGCTGAGGACGGCTGGACGATAGCCAGCCTGGCTTCGGATGGGGACGATGGCAACTCCGGATCTGCCGGGGCGATTGTTGACGCAGATACAGTGGATAGCCACACGAATGCCGACATGGCGCTGAAAAACAGCGACTCCGCCCGGTATCTCGAAGGCCGTGATGCACTGGTGGTGACCGGGCAAACCGGCACCAATGTGAATGACGTTTATATCGCCGTGCGAAACAGCGCGGTTACAGGAGAGACACAGTGAGCAACTATCCGGTGATGTTGGACGTCGATACGGGCGTGGATGACGCTGCTGCTATTGCGTATGCGCTCGGTGTCGAGGCCGACCTGGTAGGTGTATCAACCGTTGCGGGCAACGTGGGCATTGACCTCTCCACGGGAAACACGCTTAAGGTGTTGAGTTTGCTCGGTGGCGAAGATGTACCGGTATTCCGCGGAGCCAGCCGGCCCCTGGTGGCGGAATACGTAGATGCGTCGCACGTTCACGGTGGCAATGGACTTGGAGGCGCAGAGCTTCCGGATGCGTTGGCCGAAGAGTCTGATCTCACCGCACCGGAGGCCATCATCGCTATGGCAGAGGAGTTTGCGGGTGAACTCGTTCTCGTTGCCGTGGGCCCATACACCAATATCGCAATGGCGCTTTCCCTCCGGCCAGACCTGACACAACTTGTGCGCAGGCTTGTGGTGATGGGTGGCGCCTATTTCAATCCCGGCAATGTCACTCCGCATGCGGAGTACAACGTTTACACCGATCCGCACGCCGCCGAGCAGGTATTCGCTGCCGACTGGCAAGAGATAATTGCGGTGGGGTTGGACGTAACACACCAGGCAGCTATCACAAAGAAGATGTGGGATGCGATTCCGGCAGATGCGGATGGGTCAGCAGGCTTGATGAAAGCGATTGTTGAACGCACCTACACCGAACGCGTTCGCAGTGGCTTCTTCCTGCACGATCCATTGGCAATGGCCGTTGCGCTGGACGACTCCCTGATCAAAACCGATTCCTGTTTTGTCGAAGTTTCGCTGGAAGGCGAGGAGCGCGGCAGGACCCAGGTAGCGCTGGATGGCAATGTGCGTGTTGCCAGAACAGTGGATGCCGAGCGATTCCTCCGAAAATTTTGTGAAGCGGTGGATATCCCGTTCATCCGGGATGTTGAAGGTACTGCCGATTCGGAATA
>CAZYDY010000023.1:0-7193 GCA_964646245.1 uncultured Sphaerobacteraceae bacterium | reverse complement strand
CGTCGACGGTTTGCTGATCGGTTATCTCGCCATCCACGATTCCGGCAATAGTGGCTCGCTGGGGTGCATCCTCCGGCAGGGAGGCGGCATAGCGCATCACCGGTACGGTGACAACGCCCTGGCGGAGATCGTTCCCGGCCGGTTTGCCGATGGTCTCGCTGGATTCACGCAAGTCGAGCACATCGTCGATCACCTGGAACGCCATGCCGAGATCGGTTCCGAACTGTCGCAGTTCACGAACTTCATCTTCGGTTCCGCCGCCTAGCAGTGCTCCCATCTCGGCAGCACCAGCGAATAGGGCCGCGGTTTTGCCATAGATGCGAGACTCGTAGTCTTCCATGGATTGATCGAGCTTGTGCGCTTCGAGCGTTTCCCGAATCTGGCCCTCGCAGATTTCTGCGAGGGTGGTTGCGAAGATCACCATCACGCGCGGATGCTCTGGCTTTGCTGCCAGGATCGCACTTTGGGCGAAGAGGTAATCTCCGATTAGGATCACGGCACCAGTGCTGAGCTCAGTGTTCAGCGTGGGATTCCCGCGACGTAATGCTGCCTTGTCGATACTGTCATCGTGGACGAGAGATGCTGTGTGGAGAAGCTCCACTCCTGCTGCGACATCGATTGAGCGCTCGTTGAACTTATTAAACGCTCGTGCGGCCAGCAATAGCATTACGGGACGTAAACGCTTACCGCCGCCGCTCACTATTGCTCGCAGCATCGTATTGACTACCGGGTAGTCAATCTGTGCAGCGGATACCAGGGTTTCCTCAACGCGATCGAGGTCTGGTTGCATCATCTCAAACACGTCTTGGGCCTTGACGTTCAATGGTTCCTCCCCAGAGGTGCCGTGGATCAGGCTCCTCTATACTTAACTCTCGCCAAGTATCATTGCAGTCAATCAGGCATGTCAACGAAAACATGCACAGGTTCGGCCTGGTTGATAGTTGGACGCGAGGTAGATGACGAATCTGCAAACATGGATGCGCCTGCTGCGCGTACCTCAGTGGAGCAAGAATGCCGTGGTATTCGCGGCATTGGTCTTCGGTGATCCGAAAGTTGACCATGCATTGTGGCGGACGGTCGCTGCATTCGTCGCGTTCTGCTTAATCAGCAGCGCTGGCTATATTTTCAACGATCGCCTTGATGTTGAGCGTGACCGTGTTCACCCCTCCAAGCGGAATCGACCGTTAGCTTCAGGAGCAGTATCACCTTCAGCTGCCCTCATAGTAGCGGTTGTGCTGGCTTCGGTTGGGTTTGGGATTTCATGGATCATTAATCCGGTGCTCTTGCTGGTGATGGTGGGGTATGCGGTAATCACTGTTGCATATTCGCTCCACCTCAAGAATATCGTGTTGCTGGATGCGTTTGTTATTGCCAGCGGCTTCCTGTTGCGAGCAGTAGCCGGTGCCGCGGCCGTTGAGGTGCCGGTGTCGGCATGGCTCATGCTGTGTACGCTGCTATTGGCGCTGTTCCTGGCCTTCGGGAAGCGCCGGAGCGAGCTTGTTCGCCTGGGTGATGATGCCTCTGCACATCGATCTGCTTTGGCTGGTTATTCTGTACCTCTCCTGGACCAGCTTCTTGTTATTACGGCGGCATGCACAGTTATGGCGTACAGCTTCTACAGTTTCACAGCCGAATCTGTTCCGGGCAGTGGAATTATGATGCTTACCGTCCCGTTTGTGATCTTCGCCGTATTTCGGTATTTGCTGCTGGTAATGCGCCGGGGCGAGGGTGGGGCACCTGAAATCCTTCTCTGGAGGGACAAGCCTTTACTTGCGTCTGTGATGTCCTGGGGAGTGGTGGCGCTGGTCGTCATGCTTGCAGTAGACTAGGGTCACTCACAGATTGTTAGTTGATACGATGTGTGGCATACAAGTGCTACAACGTGTATACTCGTACATGTATTATCCGGCATAGATTCCTTTTGTGGAACTAGCAGCCGTTAACGCCGAACAAGATCTACCAAAGGAGTGCCAAATGATCGTTGTGCGCAGGGTTCGCCCTCGACCACAATCACGAAGACATAGCGACATTGATTCCATGCTGCTCTCTATGCTCGGATCAAGCACCTCAGCCGAACGAAATCGCCGCCCATTGTGGCGACCACCGGTGGAGGTTTTCGAGACAGAGGACACACTGGAGGTTGTTGCCGAAGTGGCCGGGATGAACCCGGATGAGTTCGATATCGTTCTCGAAGGTGATGTTCTCACCATTCAGGGGGAACGACCCGATCCATGCTCTCAACAGGACCGCAGTTATCACATAGCCCGTATTGGATACGGACCATTTGCAGTTGAAATCCGACTCCCGTTCCAGGTGGAAACTGATGCCGCCGAGGCGACATACGAAAACGGATTCCTGCGTGTGTCTCTCAAACGCGTTCAGGGCGTCACCATTGTTCCAACGCGCGTCATTCCACAGCACGATAAATAACCAGGAGAATTACTGTGACGAATCACGACGATAAGAAGAACCTCCCTGAGGAAGAAGAACGGGACGAGGTTGAAGAAACCAATCGACAGCCAGAAGGCGTGTCTGAAGCGACCGATGTGAATATCGAGCTTGAGCTCAAGGAAGCTGAACCCGAAGACGAAGAAGAGGATAGTGAGCAGGAAGAAGCGAACCGTGAGCCGGTAGAAGAGATTCTGCCGCTGCTGCCACTGAAGGCGACGGTCATCCTTCCCCATACACTCGTGCCGCTTGCCGCTGCACAGGAGCGCTCACTTCGGCTCATCGATTCGGTCATGCAGGGTGACCGCATGGTCGCCATGGTGATGCAGAAGGATGCCGATCAGGACGACGCCGGACCGGACGACATCATGTCCATCGGCTCGGTAGCTACCATCCACCAGATGATGCGCGTGCCAGATGGCACCATGCGCCTCGCTGTTCAGGGTATGGAGCGAATGGAAATCCTCGAGATCGTCCAGGAGGAGCCATTCCTGAAGGCTCGCGTTCGCCGCACGCCGGAAATAGCCGAAGCATCGGTCGAGCAGGAAGCACTGGCCCGCAACGCGCACGAACTCTTCGAGCGTACTGTGGGACTGGTTCAGCACTTGCCAGACGAGTTGCTCATCGCATCGATGAATGCGCTCGATGATCCCGTGCATCTCTCCTATCTCATTGCCTCCAATCTCCGCATGGATCCGGAAGAGCGCCAGGAGATCCTGGAGATTCCGGAGATCGTGGACAAGCTGAAGTTCCTGATTGCCTACCTGACCAAGGAACTGGAAGTGCTCGAACTCGGGCGCAAGATCCAGACTGACGTCCAGGAGGAAATGGGCAAGAGTCAGCGTGAGTACTTCCTGCGTGAGCAGATGAAGGCGATCCAGAAGGAACTGGGCGAAGGCAACGAGCAGGAAGCCGAGGTCACCGAGCTGCGTGAGCAGATCGAGAAGAGCGGTATGCCTGATGAGGCTCGCAAGGAAGCCGAGCGCGAGCTCGATCGCCTTTCCAAGCTGCCGCCGGCCGCAGCAGAATACGGCGTTATCAAGACGTATCTTGATTGGCTCGTAAGCCTGCCATGGGACACATCCACCGAGAATGAGATCGACATCAAGAAGACTCGCGAAGTCCTCGATGAAGATCACTACGGCCTGGAGAAGATCAAGGATCGTATCCTCGAGTACCTGGCTGTACGCAAGCTGAAGATGGACCAGGCCGCCGAAGCAGGCGAGGATGTGGTTCACCGCGAACCGATTCTCGTATTCGTTGGCCCTCCAGGTGTTGGTAAGACCAGTCTGGCGCAGAGCATTGCCCGAGCGCTTGGACGTGAACTGACGCGCATGAGCCTTGGTGGTGTGCGAGACGAGAGCGAAATCCGCGGTCACCGTCGTACCTACGTCGGTGCCATGCCGGGTCGCATCATCCAGGGAATCCGACGCGCAGGATCGAACGATCCGGTCTTCGTCCTGGACGAAGTCGACAAGCTTGGCAACGACTGGCGCGGCGATCCATCCTCCGCATTGCTGGAGGTGTTGGACCCGGAGCAGAACTCCGACTTCCGCGACCACTACCTGGATGTGCCATTCGATTTGAGCAAGGTGATGTTCATCGCTACGGCGAACATGCTCGATACAGTTCCCGCACCGTTGCGAGACCGTATGGAAATCATCGAGCTCAGCAGCTACACCGATGAAGACAAGCTCGAAATCGGCAAGCGCTACCTGGTACCGAAGCAGATGAAGGCGAACGGTATCGATAACCGCGAGATCGAGTGGGAAGATGATGCGCTCATGGCGATCATCCAGCACTACACGCGAGAATCTGGTGTTCGTAACCTCGAGCGCGAAATCGGCACTGCGGCTCGCAAGATCGCAACGAAGGTTGCCGAGGGAGCAGAAGTTCCCAGCGTGATTACACGCGCCGAGATCCGGGACTACCTTGGTCGACCACGCTTCTTCTACGAAGAGCTGGAACAGCGCACAGCGCAGCCAGGCGTCGCGATCGGTGTCGGTGTCAACGCCTTTGGTGGCGACATCATGTTCGTGGAAGCCACGCGCATGCCCGGTAAGGGCGGCATGACCATCACTGGTCAGCTTGGTGACGTGATGAAGGAATCCGCCACCGCTGCCTTCTCCTACGTGCGATCTCGTGCGAAGGAGCTGGGTATCGATCCGGACTTCTACAAGGATTCGGACATCCACGTGCACGTCCCCGCCGGAGCGATTCCGAAGGACGGCCCATCCGCTGGTGTCGCAATCACCACTGCGCTCGTTTCGCTGCTGAGCAACGTGCCGGTGCGAGGCGATGTGGCCATGACGGGTGAGTTCACGCTTCGCGGCCAGGTGCTGCCAGTTGGTGGCATCAAGGAGAAGGCACTCGGGGCCATGCGCGCCGGTAGCAAGACCTTCATCCTGCCGAAGCGCAACGAGGTTGATCTGGACGACCTGCCGGATGAAGTGCGTGAGGAGTTGACATTCGTTCTTGCTGATACGTTGGAGGATGCTCTGGCTGTCAGCATGCCGAAGGAGTTCCACGATTCGCGTGCCGAGAAGGCAGCCACACCGGTGCAGGCGGCGATGAACGCCTAATCCGGAAAACCGATAAAGATTGATCAGGCCGCCCTGGGCTCACGCTCAGGGCGGTGCCTGTTTAACAATCGAGTTGAACGCCAGATAAAAGAAAGCGGAGCCGAATTTCTCGGCTCCGCTCCTTTGCTTGGTGTGATCCAAGGAGAAGTTACTGCTTCTCGGAGAACTTCTTCGCGGCTGTGATGAGCTCATCGAAGAGCGACTGGTTCTTGTTGTCCGTATGGGCCAGTCGTTCCGGGTGCCATTGTGTGCCCACAGCGTACGTTTGCTTCGGCGCATACACGGCTTCGATGATGCCGTCGTCCGACTTTGCGACGACTTCAAGCGAGTTGGCCACCGTACCCAACGCCTGGTGATGGAAGGAGTTGATACTCACCTTGCCGGCACCCATAGCTTTGGAGAAGGGGTTATTCCCTTCGGTGATCTCAACTTCATCGAAGACATCATGCTCGCCAACCTTCTGGTTGCGCTGGCCGTGTTCCTTCTTCGAATCGGTTTGGGAAGGGATGTCCTGAATCAGGTCGCCACCTTGCTGCACATTCATGACCTGGACACCGCGGCAGATTGCCAGAATCGGCATGTCTCGCGCGAAGGCGGCCTCCATCACTTTCATTTCGAATGTGTCGCGCTCTTCGTCGATGCCGCTCACGGTCTCATGCTTTTCCTGATTGAACAGGGACGATTCGATATCGCCTCCGCCTGAAAAGACGATGCCGTCGAGCGTATCGATCAGGGCATCTGTGTCCTGCACGTGCAAGGGCAGGATTACCGGGATACCACCGGCTCGTTCGATAGCTTGCGTGTAATCGACAGCCAGGTTGTGCGTGCGCACACCGAGGGAGTTATCGCTTGCGGATGGTGTGACGCCAATGATGGGCTTACTCATACGAGTTCTGGAACCTCTCTGTTACCGGGTTGTGACGCAAAGGCAGTTGCTGCCTGGATCAGCGCCCGGAAAATTGCTGCATGTTCGTCATGTTTGTGCGCCAGCAATTCTGGATGCCATTGCACAGCCATACCGAACGTCATGTTGGGGTTATACACCGCTTCGATCACATCGTCTTCTGCGCGCGCCATCACCTTGAGTGACGGAGCCAACTCACCAATACACTGGTGATGGAACGAGTTGACGTCGATTTTGGCGTCAGTCGCGACAGATCGCAGGGGATGATCACCGTCCGACAGTGTCACCGTTTGGGACACGTCGTTTGGTCCGATCTTCTCATCCTGTTGTTTGTGCTGTTGGGCGTTCTCAACGAGATCGGCAATGTCCTGGTGGAGGGTTCCACCGAGCGCGACGTTCAACATCTGCAAGCCGCGGCAGATTCCCAGCAGCGGCATATCGCGCTCGATTGCCCGGTGCACGATCGCGAGCTCAAAGGCGTCTCGCTCCGCGTCGATTTCATTCGTCTTCTCGTGCTGCTGCTGGCCGAGCTGTTCCGGATCAATGTCACCACCTCCAGTGATGATGACTGCATCGAGTCGATCGAGGAGAGAATCAATGTCCGGGTTGTTAGAAGGCAGCATCACCGGGATACCCCCGGCTGTGATGACTGCTTGTGAGTAGTCCTGGTTGAGGGTATGAAGACGGAATGTTCCGTGCTCCATTTGTTTCAGTTCGGGTGTAGGGGTTAATCCGATTAATGGCTTCACTGGCGAAATCTCCTGTGTCTACGGGAATATCTGTCCTCTGAATAGTTGGTTATCGCAGTATAGGCCGGGTCTGAGAACCGGGAAAGGAGGGGTGGTGAACCCGGTTCCGGAATGAATGTAAACATTTCCTTGACATTGCGATTCGGGGCTCGTACTATTCCCTCGGTCCGCTGAAAAGCGGCACTGATTGCCGGCTCGGAAACATCTCTGCAAGAGGAGTTGACGCACTGGAAATCGACATGGTACAGTCCATGTCCGTCGGGGCTCTCGAGCACCGACAACCGGCTCGCCAAGGCGGCCGACGCCAATCCGGAAAGTTCTGAACAGGTTCTTGACGGGTGGCAAAAGGGTGTGTTACATTACACATCCGCTGGTGACAGGGTCACCAGTCAGGAAGATGCGACAGCGACGTCGTTCAGCAACGAACGAACCAGCAAGCCGGAGATTCTCCGGGCAGCATCTTTCGCCCCTTATGAGTAGGGGCGCTTGTGTGTCTAGCGGCACCTGGCA
>CAZYDY010000022.1:0-11589 GCA_964646245.1 uncultured Sphaerobacteraceae bacterium | reverse complement strand
CACCAAATAATCCCAACTAATACAGTCGGGATTATGTCGGCATAGTTTTGCGATGTCAATTCATGGAGGAACTACTTGGGCCCAACCTCCCAGGTTTCCGGCTGGGGAACATAATTACTGACGAATTCCCCGCTAGAAATAACGGTGCCGTCAGCAGCGGTCACTGTGCGCGGCAGCGACACTGTGTATCCTGGCGCACTTCCGCTTACCCACTTGCGCTCACCCCGCGAGAGCGACGGATTCACCCGCTCCACGGGATCACCGGGCGGAATGGGATCACTTACCCATACGTTCCCGATCGACACTTCCCACCCGGGATCCTTTCCATACAGGTGGGCTGTCACCGTGTCTCCACTTACCACCATCATTAAGAGTAGCCAGGAGTCCAGTACATTCGTAAAGCTCAGGTCCAGCGTCATTTGGCCGGGACCCGTCGGAATATAGATCGCAGCATCGAATCCTGGAGGAGATCCGTCCGCTTCGTAGAAGGCCAGTCGCCAGGTGTGCGGGTGCCACTCCGTGAACTGGAACCCGGCCCGAACGGCTGCCCGGAACACCGTGGTGCTCACCTGGCACACTCCGCCTCCGATATCTGTCGCCGTCCAGTCACCACTGATAATTGATCCGGATACGAATCCTGCCTCTTCTGTAATGGGTCCTTGTAACTTGTTGTAGGAGAATGTTTCGCCCGGGGCAACAAGCTTGTAAGAAATGTTGTTGGCTGCAACACCAACATTTGTCGCACGTTCCCACGAGGATCCAGCAAAGCTGGATGAGCCATACGCCAGGTGCGTTTCAATTCCGAGCTCTTCGAGGTTGTCTGCCCGCGCACGAGCCTTTGCGGGCCGAGTCGGGAGACTCGCTACTCGCTCACTGGATTGTGCGAGCTCATCGATCAATGCCTCGGTGGCTTCCCGATCCATCTCGAGCCCGTCGACATCTTCCTTCACCACATATAACCCGGAATCCCACCCGAGCATCACATTCTGCGGATTGACGTAGACATCCGCGGCGATCGCATCGAGGCGGTCGACTAAACGTGCTGCATCGATACGCGGCTGGTTCGATTCATCAATGATCAGTGCCTGGGCAAGCTGCTCTGCAGAAATCGGATAGTTGAGCTCACCGTGCTTCAACACGACCTGCTCGCCGATTAACCGAATGGCGCGTTCCTTGTATGGTTCCAGTTCCGCCGTCGTTACTTCTGGCTCCACTGCCTGTGTGGTCAGTTCGATGTCTGCGTGGTCCCGGCTTTTGACACTTGATTCAATAGCGGCGACCGCGGCATCCCGATCCAGAGCTTGACCCTCAATAGAATCTATCAGTCGAATCTCACCATCGCTTCGATAAAGACGCGCATTTCTCGCATCAATATCAATAGCGGGTGCAATGGATTCCAGGTAGTCGTACGCCTTGGCTGAATCCCAATCGATCACCAGATCGATGGGAGCGCTCAAATCATCTGCGAAGAACGCGGTGTAGCGATCCCCCCACGTTTCACGTCCGTGCTCCATGGCGAGATCGACCGTGGCTTCATAATTGATCTTGCCACCCACCTCGGCGAGTGTGGCTGTCCAGATCTGCTCCTCGAAACGGAGCGTGGCAGCCAGCTGCTCGTAGGCCGAAAGATGTTCCTGAAGTCGGGCAATGGCTTCGTCCCGTGAAAGTCCACCGAGATTCACATTTTGCACGGCCGCGCCGGGGTACACCTGGGCACCATACCTGGCGGGCAATGCGGCCGCGGGAACCGCAACTACGGTGGCCAATGCGCCAGCCAGCATGGTGCGGCGGCTGAGAAGTCTCTTTGTCTGGGGTGGGCGCACAGGTTACTCCGGATGAAAAATGAGATGCGAGCAATTGACGGATACGTGTTTCTACCACTATTACGTATAGCAGGTTCAGTCCGGATTTTCCGCAGGATTGCAAAGAAAGTTCGACAAGAACAACTTCTCCGGCTTGCCAAAGGAGACCTGCACAGGAGTAGCATACAACAACACGAACACCCCTATGCCTCGGAAGATCGGAGGGAAATGGGCCAAAAACAGGGGAACGCTCGACAAATGCCAGCAGTGTACATACACTAGCATCAGTCGGCCAATCGTCGTATGCTACACAAGCAAACATGGCGCGCCAACGATGCGCATTGTGCGCGATAAAGCGACCCGAGGTCCGGCAGATGGTCGGCTCGCCGATGGGTCATGAGGAGGACGAGACGTGGTTTTTCGACGTGATAACAAAGTCGACGCGTTTCAACGCCAAATGAGCGCACTCCGCCATCAAATCGGCGGCGACGCTGGCGAGGAATCCGAAGATTTTGAAGCTGAAGGTGCTGAGCAACCACAGGATCACACCCAGGGAGACACTATGAGCCAACCACCATATGAGCGCGGCGAGGCCGGCGGCTATTCCTTTGGCACATTTCCTGGTCAACAACCGGAACAGGATGAGTACAGCGATCCACGTGGCATGCAGCCCACGGAAATGGCTGAAGTCGACTCCCAGGTCAGTGTTGTCGCACAGGGAACTATCTATAAGGGCGAGATCCAGTCTGATGGCAACATCCAGATCTTTGGTCGCGCCGAAGGCACACTCACGGCCAAGGAAGACATCTGGGTCGCTGAAGGTGCCGATGTAGAAGCAACCCTCACAGCGCGCCGCGTCATTGTGGCCGGTAGAGTCAGCGGCACCGTGAAGGCAACCAGTCGATTTGAAGCACTTCCGCAGGGCGTGATCGAAGCCGATGTAACCGCACCGAGCTTTGTGGTGCACGAGGGTGCCACCATTAATGGCAAACTCAGCATGCAGCAACAGGAAATCACCAGTGGTCGGCAGGAGCGAACTGGCTCCACCACCGTGGTTCCACGACGAAACCGCGGATAGCGAATCCGCAGACGAACCTGGAGTATACGGGGGAAGGAAACTATGGTCAGCCGACAGCAAATGGATCAGGGCAATTTTCGGGGGATGCCACCCCAGCAACAACAGCAGCCTGAATCGACCAGCGTGATCGATCAGTACTCGAACTTCGACGGCACCTACAACTCTGCACGAGATCTCCGTGTAGAAGGCCAGGTGACCGGCACCATTGTGTGCAAGGGCACACTCCATGTTGCCCAGGGCGCAACGGTGAAGGCATCCGTGGAAGCGGAGGCAATCTCTGTAGCAGGCGAGCTCGAAGGCGAAATCAATTGCCGAGGACGCATGGAGCTTCTGCAAACAGGCCGGGTAAAGGGTGAGATCACTACCCAGAGCCTGGTTATCCACGAAGGCGCTGTGTATGAAGGCGACCTTGAAATGGGTAACAATGCCAACCGACCACGCCGATCCCGAGCAGCTGAGCGAAGTCTCCCGGTGGAAGCGCCGGAATCAACGTTGGCGGCCGAGGCTCCTGGTCCGGAAGCAGCCGCATCTGTGACGGAAAGCACTGCGGTTGAAGAGAGCGAAACCCCGCCCTCGCGCCCGAGCTCGTTTATTCGCCGCTTCGGCAATACCGACGTCCAGAGCCCGACTCCTGAAGCCACGGACGAGTAAGGCTACGTCGCGGAATCCGACACGAATTTCGCCGGCCATGCGTTACAAGGGGTATCGGGAGGCAAACAGCCGGCGCCATGCGCTACCATGATGTTCTAGAAGGTGGCCTCTCCACTGGAAATATGGCGATCGGTGGCATGGAGCATGCCGGGTATTGAAACAGGAACGAGCCGCCGGGAGTACTGAGGAGTAATGGAGAATCTCGGCGCAAAAAGCTGCGGTACGTGCAAGCATTTTGAGCCGTCATCAGAATGGCGGCGTGGCTGGTGTCGCAACACATTACTGTTTGCACCTTCGCAGAGCCATATGGTGCAGAGCGAAGAACTCGATTGCAGCCGAGGGGCGCACAGTTTCTGGGAACCAGCGACTCCCCGCCCTCAAATGAATGCAGGTCAACAAGACGTGAAATTGCCGACATTCGAAAACCCACTCAAATTGTTTACTCCCGCCTTTGCCGGAGCGCCTCAGGGTGCATCGGGCATGAACGGCGGCCATATGATGTTTGCTTCCTCAGGCTCTGGTTCCGGCGGTGGCGGCTTCGATGACGATGACTACGGCTTCGACGACGACTACGACTTTGAAGCCGATGCACCGCAGGACGAACCGACCGGCCAGCGCCCTCAGAGCAACCGCACCCGCCGAAGTGCAGGACGTGCCAACGCCAGCGGAGGACGCAGCCGAACAGCCAGCGTTCAACCTGGCGAACGCTACTGGACCGACTATCTCCGAATCGCGCTCCCTGTTATCGGTATCATCCTGATGCTTGGGCTGCTCTGGATTTGGGCATCTTCACTGCTGGGAGACGACACGGACAGTGTTGACGACCCGGGCGAGGACGAAATTGGGCTTGTAACCACCCAAACGCCAGATCCGAACGCGGTGAATACAGAACCAAACGTGGCCAGCACGCCTGGTGCACCTACGGGCAACACCAACGCGGGCGAGATTCCTATCTCCAACCAGGGACAAGGCGAATCGACTCCTTCTGGAGAGGCTCCCCCGGTATTTAACCCGACCTCTACGGAGGCTCCAGGCGACAATCAGGCCGGCGAAGAAACTACGACGGAAGAAGAACCCGCCGACGAGGAGCCACCAGCACAGACCGGCGAAATAGCCATTGACACTCGCGTCCGCATTACGGAGGACAATGTCAATATCCGATCCAGTGCCAGCACCGTGGACGAGCCAATCGGCGTAGCCATGGCAGGTGACGAAGCCATTGTTGCAAGTGGTCCGGAAGAGGCCGAGGACTACATCTGGTGGGAACTCGTGTTTGATGATGGTTCCGGCGGATTCGTTGTGCAGGAATTCCTGGAAGTCATTCCATAAACTGAACCCTATAAAACAGTGCCAGAGGGGCTCCGCAGCGGAGCCTCTCTCGTCGTTCATGCCTATTGGTCGTGCTATACTTACTGTCGGCCTGCCGCTATTGCGTGCAGGCTTCCCAACGAATCACGCCGATGCGATTGTTCCAGGTGTGCCTGTATGGATGTTCCAAACAGGTTCTGGCGCAAGATGACCACGGCGGAAGAACAAACACAGAAGGGGTACGCCAAATGGCTACCGATACCAAGCGCCGGAACGAGCCGGTAAGTCTTAAAGCCCTGCTCGAGGCAGGCGTTCACTTTGGTCACCAGAAGAATCGCTGGAACCCAAAGATGAAGCCATACATCTTCACGGAGCGCAACGGAATCCATATCCTGGATCTCCAGCAGACCGTGCCGATGCTGAATCAAGCTCACGAACTGATTAGTGAAATCACCAGCAAGGGTGGTCACATTCTCTTCGTCGGCACCAAGAAGCAGGCTCAGGAAATCATCCGCGAGCAGGCCGAGCGCAGTGGTCAGTTTTACATCAACAAGCGCTGGCTGGGCGGTACGCTCACCAACTTTGTCACCATCAAGAACCGACTTCGCCTGCTGAAGCAGCTTCAGGCTGAGCAGGAGCGCGGAGACTGGAACTACCTTCCGAAGCAGGAAGGCGCCAAGAAGGAACTCCAGCTTGAGAAGCTCGAGCGCAGCCTTGGTGGTATGCGCGATATGACCCAGCTGCCGGGTGCGATCTTTATCATTGATCCCCGCCGCGAGCACCTCGCTGTCATGGAAGCCGAGCGACTTGGCATTCCGACGATTGCCATGGTGGACTCCAACAGCGACCCAACACCGATCACCTACCCACTCCCGGCCAACGATGATGCCATCCGCGCCCTGCGAATCATCACCGAAGGCATCGCCCAGGCAGCCATCAACGGCAAGACCGAACGCGAGAGCATTGATGAATCCGGCGATTTCAGTGACGCAGTTGCGGCCAATGACGCCGTAGCAGGCGCCGCCGAGAAGGAAGCCGATTCCGCAGGCGAAGAGTAAACAATCAGTTGGACCCGTAGGTGCGGGTCCATTAAAACGAACCTGGTTCAACCACAACGAAGTGAAGGAGCACACATGGCAATTACAACGGACATGATCAAGGAACTTCGCGGAGCCACTGGCGCCGGTATTATGGATGCCAAGCGCGCTCTCGAAGAGAACGACGGTAACATCGAGAAGGCCAAGGATTTCTTGCGACAGCAGGGTCTGGCCAAGGCTGGCAAGAAGGCCGATCGCACAGCAACCGAGGGCCTGATCGATACCTACATCCACGCCCAGGGCCGCATCGGCGCGCTGGTCGAGGTGAGCTGCGAAACTGACTTCGTGGCACGCACCGAGGACTTCAAGGCTCTTGCCAAGGACATCTCCATGCAGGTTGCGGCAATGAGCCCGCGCTTTGTAAGCCGCGAGGAGATTGCCGAGGAAGACTGGGCAGAACTCGAGCGCGAGTTTGGTGACCGGGAAACCGCCGCCAAGGCCGTGGTACTTAGTGAGCAGGACTTCATTAAGGATGCCAAGAAGAACATCGGCAACCTGGTGACTGATGCTGTTGCCAAGCTCGGTGAGAACATCGTCATCCGCCGCTTCGCTCGATTCGAGCTCGGCGAGACCTCCTCAGCGGAGTAAAATCTGGTAACTCATGGCAACGCCGCCCATCGGAACATCCGGGGGCGGCGTTTGCCAAGCCACCGATTTCGGCCATGTAGCACCCTATCCCCAAGGAGACATCAATGACCACTCCGTCTGTACCAAAGAGAGTCCTCCTGAAGCTCAGCGGTGAAGCACTGATGGGAAATACCGGTTTCGGTATAGACCCATCCGTTGCCCAGGCAATGGCCTCCCAGATCAAAACCGCACACGACCAGGATGTGCAGGTAGGGATCGTTGTTGGGGGTGGCAATATTTGGCGCGGAGCCACAGCCAGTGAAATGGGTATGGAACGCGCCACAGCAGATTACATGGGCATGGTTGCGACTGTGATGAATGGCCTTGCCCTGCAGGATGCCTTGGAGAAGGCGGGAGTTGAGTGCCGGGTTCTTACCGCCATTGCCATGCACGAAGTTGCTGAGCCCTACATCCGACGCCGCGCAATCCGTCACATGGAAAAGGGACGGGTGGTGATCATGGTCGCTGGAAATGGCACCCCCTACTTCACCACCGATACCGCCGCCGCACTACGAGCGCTTGAACTGGATGTGGATGTACTGCTTATGGCCAAGAACAAGGTCGATGGCGTGTACGATTCCGATCCTCGTGCCAATCCCAATGCCGTGCGCTATGAAGCCGTGACGCATCAGGAAGCCCTGGAGCAAAACCTGAAGGTTATGGACGCCAGCGCCATGGCACTTTGCCGGGATAACGCCCTGCCGATCCGCGTTTTTGACATTACATCCGATAATGCCATCACTCGTGCCCTCCTCGGTGAGGAACTGGGAACACTGGTTCACGCCGGGTAACCCGCACAGAAGCCTCGAATCGCGGTACTCTACCTACAGTAGGATACGAACGAAAGGAACGCATCATGTCTGTTGCTTCTATACTCAAGGACACCGAAACCCGCATGGGTAAATCGATGGACTCCCTTCACCATAACCTGGGATCCATCCGAACAGGCCGCGCCAATACAGCGATGGTCGACGACATTCAGGTTGAGGCATACGGCAGTATGATGCCGCTCAACCAGGTGGCCAGTGTTTCCGTACCAGAGCCCCGAATGATCGTTATTCAGCCGTGGGACAAGGGCAGCCTGAAGGCGATTGAAAAGGCAATCATGACCAGCGAACTCGGTATCACACCGAACAACGATGGCACCGTGATTCGCCTCAACATCCCGACGCTGACCGAAGACCGCCGCAAGCAAATGGTTAAGCAGGTGAGCAGCATTGTTGAAGATGCGAAGGTCTCTGTGCGCAACATCCGACGTGATGCCATGCAGGCGATCAAGGCTCTCACAAGCAGCAAGGAAATCTCCGAAGACGAGGAGAAACGCGCCAACGACCAGCTTGAAGCCATCACCAAGAAGTACGTTGATCGCAGTGACGCAATCGGCAAGGACAAAGAAGCCGAAGTTCTCGAGGTCTAGCCGATGGATCCATCAGCCGATTCAGTCTACGCCAACGAAACACCGGTTCACGTTGCCATCATCATGGACGGCAATGGCCGCTGGGCAAATGCTCGTGGCCTGGATCGGCTGGAGGGTCACGAGGCCGGTACAGAGAACATCCGCCGCATTCTTCGCCACGCCGCCAAATGCGGCGTGCGTTACCTGACCATCTGGGCGTTTTCTACCGAGAACTGGCGCCGCCCTGAAGACGAAGTCTCGGGCCTCATGGAGATCCTTGGCCGAGCACTGATTTCAGAAACGGAAGAACTCCATAGCCAGGGGGCACAACTCCGCCACATTGGCGATCTTTCCGCGCTGGCACCACAACTCCAGGAATCCGTGAAAGAAGCCATGCGGCTCACCGCCGAGAATAATCGCATCACACTGACTATTGCGTTCAACTACGGGGGTCGGCAAGAGCTGATCCACGCGGTTAAGCGCATGATCTCCGAAGGTGTCGACCCGGAATCGATCACCGAAGAGACGTTCGCCAACTACCTGTACATGCCAGAACTACCTGAGCCAGACCTTATCATTCGCACTTCTGGTGAATATCGCCTCAGCAACTTCCTGCTCTGGCAGGGCGCCTACAGCGAGCTCTTTTTCTCACCGAAGTACTGGCCGGATTTCTCCGAAGACGACTTCGACGAAGCCCTCATTAACTATACGCATCGGGAACGACGCTTCGGGGCTACGTCTGCACAAATTCGCACAACATGAAAACGCGCTCGATCTCAGCCATCGGTATCGTACTGGTCAGTATTGTCCCGTCGATACTCGGTGGCTGGTTTTTTGCGCTCACCGTTGCGGTTATATTCTCCCTCGCCTATCGCGAACTTCTGAACCTGATTGGATACTCAGACCGCTTCACCGAGATTTTTGGCATTGGTATGATCGCCTTTGCCTGCGCTGTAGCGGTTATTTGGCCCGGTGGTGAAAGCCTGCCACTGGTGATGGTACTGCTCTGCCTGGTGCCGCTGGCCTTTGTCATCCTGCCAGCGGACGGCCCGGTAAACATTTCCGATTGGGCCGTGCGTATGGGCAGCGCTGCATACCTCACCCTCCCTGCATATGGCGCTGTAAACCTGCGGGCGTCTGAAGGAGTTGCAGAAGCAGCCTGGTTGCAGGACCTTGTAGCCGCGATGCCCGGATCGCGTGAGAATTCCGAAGGGCTCGGCTGGTTTCTGTTTGCCCTCCTGATTACCTGGATGAGTGATACCTTCGCCTACCTGGTCGGCAAAACGTTTGGCCGCACCAAATTGATCCCCCGGGTAAGCCCAAACAAAACGGTAGAAGGCGCGATAGGCGGACTCGCTGCAGCCGGCATCACCGCTGCGTTGGTGGTAAACCTGTTCGGGCTACCCATGAACTCGCTTATTGCCGTTGGACTTGGCGTAGTATTGGGTGCACTCGGGATGCTGGGTGATTTGTTCGAATCGCAGTTGAAACGTCGGGCAGGCGTAAAGGACAGCGGCAATGCGATACCCGGGCATGGGGGATTTCTCGATCGGATTGATGCCCTCATCTGGGTTTTGCTATCCACGTTCGCATTCGTTCCATTCCTGACCTGATTGGAGATCACATGACCACCAACGTGGCCCTGCTTGGGTCGACTGGTTCAATCGGCACCCAGACGCTGGACGTACTGCGAACACTGCCGGATCGATTTCGACTTGTTGGTCTTGCTGGCGGACTGCAATCCGACCTGATCGACAAGCAGGTCGCTGAGTTCCAGCCACAGCATGTAGTCCGGGGTGACCATAGTACTGGGAAGCGACCGGGCGCTGACGATCTGATTGAGATTGCGACACTCCCGGAAGTCGATATTGTGGTTGTTGCAACGAGCGGGCACGATGCTATTGAAGCGACAATAGCCGCACTTGAGGCGGGCAAAGTCGTGGCCCTCGCCAACAAGGAAGCCATCGTTTGCGCCGGTGAGCTGATCATGCCATTGTGCGAACTGGGCACGAACCTTCGTCCTATTGACAGCGAACACAGTGCCATATGGCAGAGCCTGCAGAGTGGCAACCCCAACGACCTCCGTCGAATTATCCTGACGGCGAGCGGAGGACCTTTCCGGACATTTACCAGGGATCAGCTTGCGAGGGTCAGCGTGGAGCAGGCGCTCAAGCATCCCAATTGGGAGATGGGCGCGAAGATCACGATCGATTCTGCAACGCTGATGAACAAGGGGCTGGAGCTAATTGAAACGGCCTGGTTATTCGATGCGCCGATAGAACAGATTGATGTGGTGGTCCACCCCGAACAATATATTCATTCGATGGTGGAATTCGCTGATCGCAGTACAATTGCGCAGTTGAGCCCGCCCGATATGAAGTTGCCGATTCAATACGCACTCACGTGGCCAGAACATGCTGCTGCTTCGTTTGAACCAATGGATTTCTCTCGTCCTGTATCCATGAATTTCGAGCCACCCCGTGAAGATGTATTCCCCAGCCTGCGACTAGCCCGCGAAGCAATCACCAGTGGTAAGACATACCCGACCGTGCTTTCTGCGGCCGATGAAGTTGCTGTTGAGGCGTTCCGAAATCGCCAAATAGGCTTTCTCGATATAACAGAGGTCATCGAATCCGCGCTCGCCGCGCACGACGGTGTGGAAGTTACCGATCTCAATGTGGTGAAAGAAGCAGATGTCTGGGCTCGAACTGCGACCGCCAAGATTATCGCGGCGAAGCAGCCTTAACCCGATCCCGATAGATTTCCAAATCCCGCTTCTGAAGATCAAATGCTATCGTCACGACGGATATCGCCTTCGCACCAGCAGCGTCGAGCACTTCCGCACATGCTCCGAGCGTTGCGCCCGTGGTGTAGACATCGTCGACCAACACGTAATGTGCGCTGCGATTGACCTTCCAGCCAGGACTGAGTGCGAACGCCCCATCCATGTTGGCAAGTCGATCCTCCCGGCTGCTGCGAGTCTGGGGTTCGGTTTCCCGAATACGCACTAATGCAGACTCCACGGCAACGCCAAATGTTTCCCCAAGATGCACAGCCAGGAGCTCTGCCTGGTTGAATCCACGCCATTCCCGTCGCGTGGGATGCAATGGTACGGGGACGATCACATCTGCCGGTCCCAAATCTACAAATGCGGGACCCATGGTTTCAGCCAGGTGCCTGGCGCGATCTCGTTCACGATCGTACTTGAATGCCTGTACCGATTGCACGATCCAGCCATCATAGACATTACAGGCCCGCGCCTTGACGATTGCCGGATGCATGTTGCGACATTCGCAGCGTTTGTTGATATGAGGGTGACCACACCGGTCGCAACAGAGGCCTGGCACGATCGGCGTGAACTCGTTGACACAAATATCACAGAGCCAACTACCCCGTAGCCCACATACAGCGCATGTTTTTGGATAGGCAGTATCGATGAACAGGTCTCGGAGGGGCATGGCAAGGGAGCGAAGTTTACGGGTGATCACGCGAAGATCTCGCCGCGAATACAGGTGATCGTATTTCCGCCGACCCAGACGGTGCCCTCGTCATCTGCCTGGATGGTAATCTCTCCGGCTCGGCTAACCCGTTGCCCCTGGGACACCATGAACTGCGACGGCACCATACCAG
>CAZYDY010000021.1:0-11662 GCA_964646245.1 uncultured Sphaerobacteraceae bacterium | reverse complement strand
AGGTGACGAGGTTGTGGGTGCAAGCCTGCTGACCGATCATCCGATGCCGTACGTGCCGCCTGCAGGTGAACCAGAGCGCTACCTCAAGCTGCTGATTGCCTCACCACAACACAGAGGCATGAAGATCGGCCACCAACTCATCCAGCGCGCCAGAGAGCAGACGCTCAATGAAGGCGTCCATCTCATGCGGGTCGACTGCTGGTCAGGTGGAGATCGCCGCCTGGTCCAGTACTACATCAGCGAAGGCTTCACGCCGACTGAAGAGATCGAGGTGCGGCCAGGCACGTCAGTCCAGGTGTTCGAGTGGCGTCCTGATATGTACAGCTAACCGTCCGGCGAAGCATCCTCTCTGGCTATTTCAGGTACATACTCTGCCACTCCCAAACGGCGCAATCGCCACGGGATGAAGACCTCTTCTACCAAAACCTGAATAACCGCCGCCACAGGGACTGCGATGAGTGCACCCATCCAGCCCATAAGCATCGCGCCCGCCAGCACAGCAATGAAAGCCGTGAGTGGATGCACCTCCACCTGGTGGCCTTCGATCAGCGGTGACAACCACGACCCCTTTATGTTGTCGATGAGCATGTGCAGGGCGAATGCGATGAGCACTGCCTTCCATCCAAGTGGCAAAACTGCGATCACGATAATCGCACGTCCAATGAGCGGCCCGATACGTGGGATAATCTCGAACAACCCAGCCACAATCGCGATTAGCAGCGCGATCTGGGACCCCAGGAACATCAGAACCACATACATCCAGATCGCTACAATAGTGCTGATAATTACCTTCGCACGCACATAGGCGCCCAGGCGCTCACCAGTGGATGTGAGTATCCGCTCGGTAATAGCCCGATGATCGGGATGGATCAATCGCATTGAGGCTGATTTGATTGTTGACCACGATGTCAGCATCAGGAACGACAGCGTCATCAAACTCGTGACAATGAAGATCGCGAGGGTGAGCAACGCCGGTAGGGCAACCACACGCTCCGTCAGCGATGAAAGCAAATTGCCAGATGACTCTATCGCCCTGGCTTCCACTTCTTTCAGGATCGGATATTCGGCCTCGAGCTCATTAAATCGTGACTGCAAACGCTCGAATTGTGCCAGGCGATCTGGCGCGGAATCCACCGCCTCACTAAGTTGCCCGATGAGCGGTGGAACTGTGAACCAAATCATCCCGACGACGACCGTAGCAGTCGCCAGGAACATCAGCAGAATCGCTATCGCCCGCTTGATCCCCCACGTCTCCAGCCGCCTCACCGGTCCCGACATGCTGGTTGCAATTAGCAATGCCACGAACAACAGCACCAGCAGGGATTGCAGTTTTACAAGCAGCCAGATCGCTACCACGCTCAGGACCACCAGCATGAGCGCAAAGTAGATTGACCTCACCAATCCGGAATCCACCGATCGTTGAGATTGGACTTCACCCTTGCTGGTACTCGAGCGCTCGCGATCCGGCTCCAACTACATCCCCTGCCCTATGCTCGCACCGGACGCTTCACACGATCCGGCAGCTTAAACTTGTCAATCGGCACCATGGTATGGCCACCAGTGATCTTCTTCACGTTGCCCTTCTTGTCGAAGTGGAACGTCATCTCCTCACCGCGTGAACCGTACTGGCTCCCACCCACGCGCTTCAGCGTTGAATCGCCCGTGACTTCCAGCTCAATCGCCATGCTGGCCGGATTATCAAGCGACGGCGAGAGGGCATAAAGCCTTCCGCCCAGAACTACGATGTCCGTCACGCCCCAGAGCGTGGCGAACCGACCCTCGAACTTCTTCAGGTCCTTCGCCTTGCCGGCTTCCGTCTTCGGCTTTTCCGGAAGCGCCAGGTCAACGAAGCCCAGCAGCCCTTCCGCCAACAGGCTGGCCGGCCCATCGTTACTGTTGGTGAGCACGCTCAGGCTCAACTTACGGTCACGATCAACCTTGCTCATGGTGATGTGGCCAGGATATCCGCCACTGTGACCGATATACGTGCGATCCCCGACCTTCTCGATTACCAGGCCGAGTCCATAATGACCCCTGCCATCAGCCTCTCCGATCTTCTGTTGCATCTCACGCTTGCTGGCGTCGGATATAAGTCGATTATCACCTGGGATATGCGCCTGGAAGTAATCGGTGAGTTCTGAGGCGATCGAATAGAATCCCGTTGCAGAGCTCTCTTCATACGTGTCAATGTGATCAATCTGGACGCGTCTGCCACCATGCACTCGGCTCGAGTGTCCGGCTGCATACTCCGCTTCGCGCTCCATATCGATGTCCGGGCCGGTATTCTTCAGTCCCAGCTTATCGACGATGTTTGACGTCACGTAACTTCGATATGATTCGCCAGACGCCGCCTCAATAATGACACCAAGAAGCGAAAAGCCGATGTTACTGTACTTGAACTCCACTTGCGGATCGAGCACCTTGCCCATCTTTTTGGCGAGAGTCAACAGTTCCTTCCTGTTCGGGAACGGCTTACCCAACTCCCACCAGTCCGCATCGTCGCCATCGCGAATGACGCCGCCGGTATGACTGAGCAACTGCCGCACAGTGACATTGGCAATGTCACTCTTGGCAAGTTCCGGGATGTGCTGGCCCACTGTGTCATCAAGACGCAACTTCTTCGCTTCCACCAGCTGCATTACAGCAACGCCAGTGAAGGTCTTGGAATGTGATGCGATACGAAACAAGTGCTCTGTGGTGAGCGGTTCCTTCGCGTCCAGGTCGGCGTAGCCAAACGCTTCATTAAGGATGAGATCGCCATCCACTCGGGCCGCGACCTGCGCGCCTACATACGGATGGTAATCATGCTGGAATGCAATCCACCTGGCACCATATTCAAGCGCAGACTTGATTGCTTTTTTCTCGTTAGGCATCTACTGACTTATCCCTCCATTGCGGCGAATCGATCCATGATCGCCACGATGTGCTTGATTCCGAGGACGAAGTCGTCCACGTATATATTCTCATCCGGAGCGTGCGCCTGACTTTTGCCATGCCCTACTCCTGCCGTTGCCGCATCAATCCCGAGGGCATCACAGAGTTGATACCAGGGGCCTGAGCCAGGACTCGTCGGATAAATGGCTGGCGCCTCACCGAATACATCCTCATACGTTTCAGCTACGACACGGGCGATTGGTGCCTCCAGGCTGGTTCGCGCCGGGTATCCGGCACCAATGAGTTCGCTCTCGATGTCAGTGAAGCCATTGTCATCCAGATGCTTTCGCAACAGGTCGTATATTTCGTGCGGATCCTGATCGGCAACAAGCCGCATATCGATTTTCGCCATTGCTCGGCTGGGGAGCACAGTCTTCTGCCCCTTCTCTGTGTAACCACTCAGCAATCCGGAGATCGTGCATGTTGGCTCGAAGAGGTCTTTCAAGGTGAGATCAAGACCGGTGAGATCATTAATGAACGCGTCGATTTCGAGATCTTCGAGACGCTCCTTCTCGGTATTGGGAAGGTTACGCATCGCCTCCAACTCGGCTTCAGTAGGTTCTTTTACCTTGTCGTAGAAGCCCGGAATTGTGATGCGATCGTCCTCACCCTTGAGCGTAGAGAGTGCCCACACCAGCCGCCATGCCGGGTTCGGCACCGACGTCGCGGATGCCGAGTGCCAGTCAGTCCGTGCGCCCTTTGCCCGCAACTCCACGTAGCAGATGCCCTTCAGGCCGAGGTGGATCTGCGGCCGACCGTCAACATCGCGCCCACCGAACTCCCAAATGCAGGCATCTGCCATGCAGAGCTCACGGTGATCATCGATGAAGTTCTGCAGGTGTGGAGAACCGATCTCCTCCTCACCCTCAATGATGAACTTTAGTTTCAGTGGCAGCTCGCCATGCACCTTTTGCCATGCATCGATTGCGGCAAACCGGGCCGCGATATTGCCTTTGTTATCAGCAACGCCGCGGGCGAAAATCTTGCCTTCGCGGATCTCTCCGCTCCAGGGGTCACCAGTCCACTCATCAAGAGGATCCGCTGGCTGTACGTCGTAGTGGTCGTAGAACACCAGCGATTTGTCGCTGGCACCAACCTTCTCGCCATACACCACCGGGAATCCACCACGGGTATCGTGCTGGGCAGTTTCAAAGCCAAGCGCATCCATGTCGCGCTGCACCATGTTTGCCATTTCGGACATGCCAACACCCTGAGCCGCGATACTCGGTTGATTCAGCATCCGTTGCAGCTGTGAGATGTACTCGTCCTTGTGCTCGTCAATGTACGCGTACACGGCACTTAGATCTGCCATTAGTTATCGTTCCCTTCGTAGTCGCCAATCAGCCGTACCATGGCGACTGCATACGCCTTGGTGGCTTCAACCATCTCTTCGATGCCGACCCACTCATCAGGGATATGCGCCAGGCTCGGATCACCAGGGCCATAGATAATGGTGGGCACGCCCTTGGCGTTCCAGAATCGACCATCTGTGCCCATGCTGAACCCGGTTGGTTCGGTGCTAGCGCCGATCAACTCATTGGCACCAATCATCGCCTGCACCAACGGATCATTGACGTCCGCAGCGTTCGCCTCTTTACCCGGATACACCACATTGAGCTCGACAGAGCAGCCAGGCACATTCTGGATCGCCTGCTCGGCAATCGCCAGAATCTCTGCATGGTTCTCAGACGGTGTTTCGCCGGGGACAATACGGCGATCGATGTAGATACTGGCTCGATCCGGCACGACGTTCGCCTTCACACCGCCTTCGATCATGTTGATTGAGCCACTGGAGGGCTTGAACGCCCAGTGGGTGCGCTCAGCGAGTTTTGGCCACAGTTCGCGGCGCAGTGCCACGATCACTTCAGCCATTCCCTCAATTGCGTTCGCACCTTCCCAGGGAAGTGCACCGTGAGCCGTCTTGCCGTGCACGATCAGCTCAACACCGGCGCCACCCTTTTCTCCGACGCAGACTCGGTTGAGTGTCTGCTCGCCCACAATGGCCCAATCCGGATCGGGGTACGCCTCGGAAACGAGTTGCGCGCCGTGCACTCCACCGCTCTCCTCATCGGAGACGGCAGTGTAGATGAGCTGTCCCTTCAGGGGCACTCCGGCTTCCTTGAGCGCCAGGGCAGCGATTGCCTGCGCCGTCACACTCGCCTTGTCGTCGCCAGCTCCGCGACCATAGACCTTGCCGTCTTCAATCTCTGCGCCGAAAGGATCATGCTTCCATGCGGAACGCTCACCGATTGGCACAACGTCTACGTGGGCGTTGATAAGCAGTTTTTTGGCATCAGCAGGTCCGTACTTTGCGATCAGGTTCGGCTGATTGGTGCCGTCATCGATCCTTTCGATCTCGAAACCCGCCTCCGCAAATGGCTTCTCCACATATGCGATTGCCTCAACACAATCACCTGGAGGATTCACAGATGGAATCTGCACGAGCCCACGATGGAACTCAACGATGGCGTCAGTCGAAATCCGGGCGAGAACCGAAGCTTCAAGTTCGCTTCGAGATGGTTTGGCACTCATCGTGCGAGACCTCCTGTAGAGTATGTGTGGAGCCCCGCTCCACATTCGAAAGGTATTACAAAGGAGTGTCTCCCATATGTCGGAATCTGGAAAGAAGGTCGCGTTCGTCCTTGCGAACAACTACGAGGATATCGAACACACCTCGCCCGTAGATGCAGTGAAATCAACCGGTGCGCAAGTGACGGTAATCGGTCTCGACAACGAAACAATCACAGGTAAAAAGGGCGGCAAGGAGCAACCTGACATCACCTTCGATGAAGCAAAGGTTGATGATTACGACATGCTCGTGATCCCAGGCGGAGGATCGCCCGAGAACCTCCGTATTGATGAGCGCGCCGTAAACTTCACGAAGCAGTTTGTCGATTCAGGCAAGCCTGTAGCATCTATTTGTCACGGCCCGCAGTTGTTAATCTCGGCAGATGCCCTGAAGGATCGCACGATTACTTCAGTTAACAAGATCCGGGATGACATCAAAAACGCAGGTGGCAAATACGTGGATGAACAGGTTGTGGTTGATGGAAATCTCATCAGCAGCCGCATCCCGAGTGACCTCGACGCTTTCAATGAAGCACTGGTGAAGGCCCTGAAGTAGAATTGGCTCTGGCATACGGCCATTTGCTGGAGCGTACACATGACAACCGTCCATACCGAACCGACTGATCTTTATGATCGCCTTCGTTCCGCGAAAGGATTCGTGTTCGATATGGACGGTGTTATCTATCTCGGCTCCACCCTGCTACCGGGTGTGGGTGATCTGTTCAACACGTTCCGATTACGTGATATCCCTTTCGTGCTTGGCACAAACAACTCCACCGCAACCCAACGCGCCTTTGTCGAGCGGCTGAACGCATTGGGCGTCCATGTTGAAGAGCAACAGATCCAGACTTCAACCACGGTGACCCGGGATGTCCTTACAGAAGACCCGGATCTCGCCGATGACGCGCTTATTCTCTGCATTGGCCAACCGTCGATTCCGGAAATCTTGCAAAAGGGTACAAAGCTCCGCATCGTCGCCGAGGACGATCCGGTAGACAACGTAGACGTTGTCGTGGCGGGCCTGGATTTCGACTTCAGCTATCGCAAAATGTCTCGCGCAGTGGAGGCAATCAGCCACGGTGCACGTTTCATCGCCACAAACGCAGATGATCGCTTGCCCACTGAAGATGGCTATCAACCTGGTGCCGGGGCCTGCGTCGCCGGCATCACCGTGGCGAGCCGGGTACAACCCACAATCGTAGGTAAGCCGGAACCACTAATGATGCTGAAAGCCGCCGATCATCTTGGCTTGGAGCCCTCGGATGTGCTCATGGTTGGGGACCGGCTCGATACAGACATCCTGGCCGCCCAGCGTGCTGGCATGACGACCGCATTGGTGCTGACTGGCCTTACAGACCGCTCGATGGTGGCGGAGTCCGAGATCCTGCCGGATTATGTCTTCGCCGATCTGCCAGCATTGATGCAGGCGTATACCGGTCACGATTGATTGCCCGGATTTACCTTGACGCTTTGAAAGGGTCGGTGCTATATTAACTGGGCTGTTGGAGGCGTGGTGTAGTGGCCTAACATGCAGCCCTGTCAAGGCTGAGATCGCGGGTTCGAATCCCGTCGCTTCCGCCGCAAAAGCCCCGAGGATAAATCCTCGGGGCTTTTCTTTTGCCTGTTTTCAGTCTGTGGTGATTATCGAAAAGCGACCAATACAACCACCCAAATCACGAGCAACAGGATATTCAGCGCGGCAAATCCCAGGCCGATATAGAGCAGCTTCACTCTAGGAGAGGGCGGCCAAAGCTCACTCATGGATATCTTCGGAAGCGGCTCAACCTGCCGCTTCGAATCTACTACTTCTTGCTTATCTTTTTTATTGCGTCGTAAACCGTAGATGTCGAGGAGTCCCATGAAAACTGCCTTGTCCGGGTGATTCGCGCATCTCGCGCTTCAGTGTCTATTGGAGATTCGGCCAGGGCCTTCATATGTTCCGCGAGTGATTCAGAATCCTCGGGATCAACATATGTCGCCAGGTCTCCACCAACTTCAACAAGCGCTGGAGCCGTACTGGTGATCACAGGTACTCCGGTGGCCATCGCTTCCGCGACTGGTAGTCCGAAGCCCTCTGTCCAGGAAGGATAGACCATCGCCTGACTGGACGCGACGATCGCTGGCAAGTCGCCATCAGCGACATTGCCCAGGTGGATAACGAGCCCGCGCTGCTGCAACTCGTTGATCCTCTGCATGATCGATTCGTGACCCCAACCAGGTCGGCCAACAATCACGAGCGGAGTGGATGACCCAAGCTCAGATCGCTCAATTGCATCGAGAGCAAGCGCGTGGTTCTTGCGTGGCTCAATGGTGCCAAGCATCACAAAATACCGTTCGGGCAGTCCACGATGAATCTTCTCGGCACTGGATAGCGGCTGAACATCGTAAAAGCTCTCGTCCACAGCATTACGCGCGATCACCAGTTTCTCTCTTGGCACCCCATAGTAACGCTGCACATCTGCTGCAGTGGCCTCTGACACCACTCCAATCAGATCGGCCCCCTCTACCTGCCTCGGGACAACTGATTCCAGATACCGGCGCAAGGCATCGGTAGTGTGCTCCGGATGTGTGAGGAACGCGAGATCATGCACTGTGACCATACGCGGCACATTCCACATTGGTGGCGCTGTGAAATCGGGCGAGTACACCACATCAGCCGACCCACCAAACAACCGCGCATCAACCGGTGCCCGCAGGCGAAACCAGAGTCGATCAGCATTGCGACGATCAAACGGAACTGTGCGTAGTCGTGCATTCGGCCACGACCGCTCATCAAACCTGGAGATCGAGCGGTCTTCTGGTGCGCGTAGAAGCGTGAACTGATCACGGCTCGCCATTGGGATCAGGCGCTGAAGGATGTTGCGACTGTACCGTCCAATACCCGCACCCTGGTTATATGCGGCGCTCGCTTCAACCAGTATTCGCATCGTCAGGCCGTAAATCCTTCCTCAGCACCCACAGGTACACGATCCCGCCAACAATCAACAAACTGCCATATGTAACAAGCCGATCGAGCAGGGCAATTGCCGCGGCAGAGCTGCTGGGAACATCTATCGACGTGAGTGCGTAAATCATGATGCCTTCAACGAAGCCGAGACCTGCAGGGGTGATTGGTATCGTAGAGACAAGCGCGCTCAACAGGGCGACCATGATAGCCGCCTGATATGAAATATGCTGACCTAACGACCATGCGACGAAGAAGACGCGCAAACCGTCGCAGAACCACAGCAGAATCGATACTCCCACTGGCGTAGCTGGCTTGCCGAGTGAATCGAATAACCCGTCCCGAACTTTGCGGTAATGCAAAACGATGCGCGCCGGCATCATGTTCTCCAGACGCTCGCGCAAAATCCAGAACGCGACCACGCCCACAACACCGAGGATTACTACTCCTCCACCGGCAAAGAACGCCTGCTCCGCTCGATCTGGCGTATGTGTGCCGTATACCAATGCTCCTGCCATGAGCAGCATCGCCACCAATACGATGAGGTCAATCAGCCTCTCGGCCAACATGGTTCCGAGAGAAACACCGAAGGATGCATTTGCTCGACGCTTGATCAGGTAGCAGCGATACGCGTCTCCCATCCTTGCAGGCAAAACGGAGTTCGCGAACCAGGACAGCGTCATAATCTGGAACATTCCACTGATACCCGGCATGCGATGACCGGTGGATTCACTTATCCCGGCGGATCCCAGCATTCCCTTCCATCGCCACCCTCGCAACACAAACGTGATGTAGTACATAACCAGCGCGGCACCGAAGTACCAGTAGTTGGCGCGCCGTATCTGCCGCAACGATTCGCCAAAATCGATTTCGGTACGACTGATGACGAAGTAGAGGATAACCACGGCTAGCAGGAACGAGATGATTGTACGTGGCGTAAAGAGCGACGTCTCCAGGCCCTGCGGCACTTGCTCTTCTGTCTCTGTATCCGAAACATCTGGTGGAGTTTGGGATGCGTCCTGCTCTCTCATTGTGCGCTGGGCCTAACATCAGGTATCGCCATAGGTTCAGGCATTGAAAAATCCCTTGTGTAGCGTGTTAAAGGTTCTGGAGCGAGATTCAATGCAATGGCAGTGAGTACAGAAAGCTGCAACCCAAGACTGAGTACATTGAGGTAGTCAACCAGGCTATGTAACGTGTACGCAGTAAACACAGCGAGCACGCCTGTCAGCAACCAGTACCGCTCGCGATTGTTCACTCGCCGTCGCGCTGTGATCACACTCCAGACACTGGCGGTGAACCATACAGCGTAGCTGATGATCCCCCACACTCCTGCCTGTGCACCCATCTGCAACCATACATTGTGGGCTTGACCTCGCGGGAAACGATCAATCCAGCTCGGTACGTATTCGCGGTAGTTCTCATCAAACTCGCCGGCTCCGACGCCAGTTAGCGGGTTCTCTTCAATCATAATTTGAGCGGTAGACCACAGCGCGCCCCGACCCGCACCCACTTCGTATGACGATCTGCTCTCCTCGAACGTCTCCCGATTCGTCTCTTCACGGAGATCACCAAATCGGCTGAGCTGTGATTGCCCCGGGGCAGTAAGGAGAAAACCACCCAGAATCACGATTCCAGCAATGCCGGAGGTCAATTTCGCCTTGGTCGGCAACAACATCCATAGAACGGCACTCGCTGCCAAAATACCAATTAATCCACCACGGGATTGGGTGACCAGTAACGTGAGGAGTCCGGCCAACGACACAATTACGAACATCCAACGCTCAAGTTGGCTGAACCGAATTTCGCCCTTAATGAACCAGGCAATCGGAATAAGCGCCAACAAAACAGGGACTGTCATTTCCAGGTAGGCTGCCAGTGTATTTGGGGTGCCGAAGGTAGCAAAAACGCGAACAGCGCCCCCGGCCAAAAAATGACCGGGCCCGGTGCCAAAAACCAACTGCCACACACTCATGATCGATACACCAAGAACCCCAGCAAGCATCGCCCAGATAATCGGCCGAATATCACGCCACTCTGTGATAACTGACCGGCAAATCAGATAGAACACACCTGCAACAGCCCAGCGGTACGACTCCTGGAACCAGAGGCCCGGATCATCAACGGCAATGAAGCTGACGGCATAAGCGGCCAGTACCAAAAGGAACCCGACAACTACAGAATCCAGCCAGATTCGCCGACGCCAGAAGAGCGCTCCCCAACCTGCGATCAACCCGAACAATACAAGTTGGGTAAACGTCATTTCTCCACGCACAAAGGGCAGCATCACTTCAGATTGCACAGGAATACTCACCACAACTACTGCTACCACCGAGGCCGGATGTAGCAGGGCGAGAATGGCAATCGCACCCAGGGCCAGAACGGTGATGACCCAGTGGAACCCGGGGAGCGCCAGCAGTGTCAGCACCAATGCGACGATGCCGACTATTACCGTAGGTCGGTCAGTCCAAACGGTACTCATTTGGTCTGGCCTTGCCAGGTGGGCCAGGTTGATGTCTCTGGTTCTGCAACTGGCTGTGGAGTTTGCGGGGTCGATGGCGGCAATTCTGCCGTAGGAATGGAGGTTACCGTTTCTGGGACGGTGATGAGCACCGCAACAAAGAACCAGGTGAGTGTAGCCAAATCCGGCAGGAAGAAGCCATTATCCAGCATGGAGTGAACCAGCCCGCCGAACAACGCCGCAATCGCGCCAATTGACCAGGCATCGCGGCGGATCGATGTTGTCCTCTTCTGTATCCACCACACCACGCCAATCACCATCGTCACAAGCGAAGCCAACCCCATCACGCCCAGCCGCAACCAGGCATCCAGAATGATGTTATGAGGGTGAGAGGTGTACCGCTCTGGCCAACCCATTGGCTCTACGTATCGTCGAATGTATTGATACAGGAACTGATCTGGCCCTACACCGAAAACCGGGTGGTCTCGAATCATTTCAATTGATGACCGCCAGATTGCAAATCGCGTCGGTTCCGAACCATCGCCACCTACATCCAGCAGTCGATCCGGGAAGAGCAAGAGCCCAAGAGCTCCTGCTACAATGCCGGCCGCAGTCAGGCCAAGAAGCCATCGCCACGCCCCGATGAAAATCAGGACTACGGCGAGCCCCACGATAACGCCCAGAATCGCGCCCCGAGAGAAGGTCGCCAGAAGCCCGGCAGCCTGAACCGCAGCGAAGACCCACACCGGAATCCA